>JAPLSD010000837.1 GCA_026398835.1 Pseudomonas sp. | reverse complement strand
TCCTGGCTGCTGGACCGCGCGAAAAACAATCCAAACGAAATCGGTGCAGCATCGGTCGAGTATCTACAAGCGTTTGGATACATGGCCTACGCCTACATGTGGGCACTGATGGCTAAAGCGGCATTCGGTAAAGAGGCGCAGGACGATTTTTATGCCAGCAAGCTGGGCACGGCGCGTTTCTACTTCGCCCGCCTATTGCCACGCATTCACTCACTGAGCGCCTCGGTCAAGGCCGGCAGTGAGTCGCTGTTTTTGCTGGACGCGGAGCAGTTCTGAGGAATGTAACCTCATGTAAGCATTCTCTTACGTGACGTGCTGACTTTCTCCCCTATCCCAGGATTGGATCCAGAGCTAATCTACTTCCCATGGACGTCGCGCAGGAAGCGCAAAGTAACAACACGGACACGTAGGATTCTGCCAGGACGGCGGAGTGAAATGGATGTCAGGGAAACAGTCTGCAAAGCCCCGCTTCGGCGGGGTTTTCTTTGCCTGCGTTTTTTGCCTCCTTGTTTCTCAGCCCAGCACCTCCAGCGTTGCGGGGCTCGCCATACGCCCATCCGGGCCATTCATCACGTCTTCCAGCAGAGTGCGCAGTAACTCCAGCGTGGCTTGTTGACGCTGCACATCGCGACACACCAGACCCACTTTCAGCGGCACCCGCGGCTCACTCAATGGTTTCCATAGCAGTTCCTTGTTGCCGTGCTCCTGCCGTGACCGGCCGGGCAATACGGTGGCCAGTTTGGTGTGAGGCAGGCTATCGAGGATCCCGGCCATAGTGTTCAGCTCTGCCTGCACCTGGGGCCGTCGCCCGAGATTGGCCAATTGCGCCTGCCAGATCTGTCGCACCTGAAACTCCTCACCCAGCAATAACATCGGCAACTCTGCCGCCTGGCTCATTGAGACCTTCTTGAATTCGCGCAGCGGATGTTCGGCCGGGATGACAAGGGTCAGTTCATCTTCATACAACAGCACGCCATGCAGCCCCGGCTGACGTGGCGGGAGATAGCTGATGCCAATGTCCAGCGAGCCGTTGAGCAGGCGTTTTTCGATTTCCAGGCCTGTCAGCTCATAGATTTGCACCACCAGGTGCGGTTGCGCTTTGCGTACCCGTTCCAGCATCTGCGGCACCAGGCTGGTGTGAACCGTCTGTAGCACGCCGATGGCCAGGGTTCGCAGCGCCTGTCCCTTGAAGTTGCCCAAGGCCTCACGGGCCCGCTGCATGCCGTCGAGCAAGGGTAGGGCGTGGTTGTACAACGTGTGGGCGGCCAGGGTCGGTAACAGGCGTTTGCTGCTACGTTCGAACAGGCTGACGTCGAGGTTCTGTTCCAGATGGCGAATCTGTTGCGAGAGCGCTGGTTGGGAGATCGACAGACGCTCTGCAGCCCGTCCCACATGGCCCTCTTCATACACCGCGACGAAATAACGCAGTTGCTTAAAATCCATAAGTAATTCTTATCGAAAAAGCTGGGAAATCGAAATGGCCGCAGGCCGTGCAGACGCCTAGTCTAACCGCATTCACAAGGCTTACAGGGCCAGAGAGCGCGATGAATACCGTTTACGTGGATGGTGTTTACATAGGCAAGGCAAAAAACCTCGGACAGGGTTTGATCAGCGATACGGATAAGCACCCCGTTGCAAGTCGGCTCTGGTTGTGGCCGCAAGGCCTGGGTAGCGACGAACACGGCGATCCGCGCTTTCATACCGGCCCGGAACGCGCGTTGCATCATTACCCGGCCGAGCACTACGCCTACTGGCGCAAACGTTATCCACGGATCGGCTGGTGTGCGCCGGCTTTCGGCGAAAATCTTTCGACCCACGGGGTGACGGAAGAGCAGGTGTGCCTGGGCGACATGTTCCGTTGGGGCGGCGCGTTACTGCAGATCAGCCAGCCGCGTTCGCCGTGTTATCGCTTGAGCCATCGCTGGGGTTTACAAGATCTGCCGCAACAGGCACAGGACGCAGGGCGCTGCGGCTGGTTCTACCGGGTACTCAAGCCGGGCTTCGTTAGCGCCGATCAGCCGTTCGAGCTGATCCAGCGCAGCTACCCCGGGCTGACCGTGGCTTGGGCCTTGCGCTGTTTTTATCAGGAACCTTTGGAGCGCTCAGGCTTGAAGAAACTGGTGGATTGCCCGGCGCTGTCCTCACGTTGGCGCGATATCGCAATCAAACGCCTGCGTACCGACCGGGTCGAAGACTGGTCCTCACGTTTACTTGGCCTACCGCTTGAGGGCCTGCGTGCATGAATTTGTTCAACTTGCGTCGCAATCCCCTAAGCCTTGATGACCTGACGGCGGACCAGCGTTGGTCATCGAGGCATGACAACCTTTCCAGCGAGTGCCTGATGCCCAGTGTCGAACGGCCCCGGCAGATTTTTGTTCGTGGCCAGGGTTCCTGGCTGTGGGACAGCGAAGACCGTGCTTACCTGGATTTCACTCAAGGCGGCGGCGCCAACAGTCTTGGCCATAGCCCTTCAGTGGTGGTGAATGCCATTGCCGCTCAGGCTCAGGCGCTGATCAATCCGGGCGCAGGTCTGCATCATCGCGGTCAGCTCAATTTGGCCGAGCGTTTGTGCCAGAGCACCGGCAGCGATCAAGCGTACTTTCTCAACAGCGGCAGCGAAGCCTGCGAAGCGGCGATCAAACTGGCCCGTAAATGGGGTCAACTGCACCGCAGCGGCGCCTACCGAATCATCACCGCCACTCACGGTTGCCATGGCCGCAGCTTTGGTGCGATGTCCGCGTCGTGCGGCGCAAATCCCGAGAACCGTTTCGAGCCACAGTTGCCGGGTTTCAGCCACGTTCCATTCAATGACCTGCCAGCGTTGCATGCCGCCGTGGATGCGCAGACCGTGGCGATCATGCTGGAACCGATCCAGGGTGAGGCTGGGGTGATTCCCGCCACCGAGCACTACCTCAAGGGTGTCGAACGCCTGTGCCGTGAGCTGGGGATTCTGCTGATTCTCGATGAAGTGCAAACCGGCATTGGTCGCTGCGGCACGCTGCTGGCCGAACAGGTTTACGGCGTGCGCGCCGATATCGTCACTCTCGGCAAGGGCCTCGGCGGCGGTGTACCGCTGGCGGCGCTGTTGGCTCGAGGCAAGGCCTG
>JAPLSD010000794.1 GCA_026398835.1 Pseudomonas sp. | reverse complement strand
GCAGAGTTTCCTTGGCCCGATGTGCTCGGCGGCGCAGCGACGCACCGTGCGTGACTACATTCAAGTCGGTCAGCAAGAGGGCGCACGCCTGCTGTGTGGCGGCGAAACGGCCGATGAATTCGAGCGCGGTTTTTACGTCAAGCCAACGCTGTTTGCCGATGTCGACAATCGGATGCGTATTGCCCAGGAAGAAATCTTCGGCCCCGTGTTGTGCCTGATTCCCTATTCGGATGAAGCCCAGGCCATACAAATGGCCAACGACTCACCGTTCGGTCTGTCCAGCGGTGTATGTGTATGGGCCGGCAGTTCTGAGCGCGCACTCGGGCTGGGGCGGCAAATGCGTGCCGGACAGTGCTTTATCAACGGCGGGGCGTTCAACTATCAGGCGCCGTTTGGCGGCTACAAACAATCAGGCAACGGCCGCGAGTGGGGTGAGGAAGGGCTGGCCGAGTTTGTCGAAGTGAAGGCGATGCAAATGTGATTTCGCCATGATTACCACCAAGCCTTCGCCTTCCAAGCTTGAAAACGTCTAAGGAATTGCCATGAATGTATTGATCGTCCACGCCCATCCCGAGCCAAACTCCTTTACTGCCGCCTTGCGCGACCAGGCGATAGAAACCCTGAAAGCCCAGGGACATCAGGTGCAGGTCAGTGATTTGTATGCAATGAACTGGAACCCGGTGGCCAGCGCCGATGACTTCTCCTCGCGGGAGAATCCGGACTATCTGGTCTATGCGCTGGAGCAACGTCTGGGGGTTAAAAGCCAGTCGCTGGCGGCGGATATCCAGCAAGAACTGGACAAGCTGCTGTGGGCTGATCTGCTGATTCTGAACTTCCCGATTTTCTGGTTCTCGGCACCGGCGATGCTCAAAGGCTGGATCGACCGGGTATTGGTTTCCGGCGTCTGCTATGGCGGCAAACGCTTCTACGATCAGGGCGGGCTCAGTGGCAAGAAAGCACTGGTGACCGTGACCCTGGGCGGCCGTGAGCATATGTTTGGTGAAGGCGCGATTCATGGCCCGCTGCAAGACATGCTGCGACCGATCCTGCGGGGCACGCTGGCCTACGTTGGCTTCGATGTGCTGGAGCCATTCGTGGCCTGGCATGTGCCATACATCAGCGCCGAGGCGCGCAAGGACTTCCTGCATAGCTATCAGCAGCGTCTGGAAAACATCGCCGACGACCAACCCATCGAGTTCCCGCGCTTGTCGCAGTTCGATGAGGCGCTTTATCCGTTGGTCAAAAATGCTTGAACGGGTAATCAGGACGAAGAAATTGCTGCGAACCCCAGGTTTGCAGCGAACTGCTGAGTGGTAAGCTGGCCGCCGCGCCAGGAAAAGCGAGCAAACCATTGAGCACGAAGATCATCACGAAGGAAGGTCATGAGGCCCTTAAAAAGGAGCTGGATTACCTTTGGCGAGAGAAGCGTCCTGACACCACCCGGAAAGTCACCTGGGCGGCCTCCTTGGGCGATCGAAGCGAGAACGCAGACTACCAATACAACAAGAAACTGCTCCGGGAGATAGATCGCCGCGTCCGTTACATCCGCAAGCGCCTGGAAGATATGCGGGTGGTGGAGTACTCACCCGAGCAGGAAGGGCGGGTTTTCTTCGGCGCCTGGGTCGAGATTGAAAATGAAGCCGGTGAAACCAAGCGTTTTCGAATCGTTGGCTACGACGAGATTTACGAACGCATGGATTACATCTCCATCGATTCGCCCATGGCCCGTGCGTTGTTGAAAAAAGAGGTCGGCGGCGACGTCGTCGTTCCGACCCCCCATGGCGACATGGAGTGGTGGGTGAACAAAATCGAATACGTGAAATAGATTGCCGCACGGGCCGGAACTCATAGAGCCCGGCCCGAGCCCATCAACCCTCGCGCAGGACTGTCAGCGGGCTGGCGTTCAAGGCCCGTCGTGTGCCGAACACCCCAGCGCCACCCACCAGTAGCGCGCCGATCACCGGCAATAGCAGCAGCCACGGATGTGGATGCCAGACCAGATCGAACGTATAGCGGTAAAGCACCAGGCTCACCAACTCCGAACCCAATGCTGCCAGTAGACCGCTGACCGCACCCAACAAACCGAATTCGATACGCCGCGCCTTGACCAGCAGTTGCCGCTCCGCCCCTAAGGCACGCAGCAGGGCGCCTTGGCGAATACGTTCATCCAGCGTCGCTTGTAAACCAGAGAACAGCACTGCCATCCCCGCCGCGAGAACAAATAACAGCACGTACTCCACCGCCAGCGTGACCTGGGCGAGGATGCTGCGCAGCTGCGCGAGCAAGGCTTCGACCTGAAGAATAGTCACCGCCGGAAAGGCCCGCGAGAGGTCGATGATCTGCTGATCGTGACCGGCGGCCAGATAGAAACTGGTCAGGTAAGTGGCAGGCAGATCCTTCAAGGTCCCCGGCTGGAAGATCATGAAGAAGTTAGGCTGAAAGTTATCCCAGTTGATCGTCCGCAGGCTGGTGACCTGCGCTTCGCGATTGACCCCGCCTACGGTGAAGATCAGATGGTCGCCGAGTTTGAGCTTCAGGCTTTCGGCCACTTTGGCCTCGACGGAAACACCCGGAATGTCGCCCGAAGGCTGATCCGACCACCACGAGCCCTGCGTGAGGATGTTGCCCGGTGGCAAGTTGGCAGCCCAGGTCAGGCTCAGATCGCGCTGGATGGCCCGATCACCTTCGGAGTCCTTGCTGACGATTTCCCGTACCGGTTCACCATTGATGCTGATCAGCCGTCCCGGCACTACGGGATACAACGGTGCCGATTGCGCGGACAGCTCAATCAACCGGTTGGTGAAGGCTTCTTTATCGGCGGGCAGGATATTCAGTGCGAAATAGTTGGGAGCGTCTTTGGGCAGCTGGTTCTGCCAGGTGTCCAGCAACTCGCCGCGTAACAGTGCGATCAGCGCCATCGACAACAGAATCAAGCCGAAGGCCAGGGATTGACCGGCGGCTGCCAGCGGATGGCGCAGCAACTGACCCAACCCCAGACGCCACGGCAAGGAAGCACGCGCGAGCAACCGGCGCAGGCTCTGCAACATCAGCAGCAACAGGCCGCCGAGCACCAGCGCGGCAATCACGCCGCCGCCGAGCAGGGCGAAGGTCAGGACCAGGTCCAGGCTCAAGCGCCACATGATAAACCCGAGCGCCGCCAATGCCGCGCCATAGACCACCCAGGTGCTTGAGGGGATGGGCAACATGTCCCGGCGTAACACGCGCAGCGGTGGAACACGCCCCAGGGCGGCCAATGGCGGCAGGGCGAACCCGGCCAAGGCCACCAATCCGGTGCCGATCCCGGCAATCGCCGGCAGCAGACCGCCCGGTGGTACATCGGTCGGCAGCAGGTCGTGCAACAGATAGAACAATCCGAGCTGGGCAAACCAGCCGAGCAGGGCACCGCTGAGGCTGGCCAACAGACCGAGCACGGTCAACTGCACACTGAACAACAGCATGGTTTCCCGGCGTGACAAACCAAGGCAGCGCAGCAAGGCGCTGGCGTCGAAGCGCCGAGTGGCGAAGCGAGTGGCCGAAAGCGCGACCGCCACTCCGGAAAGCAACACCGCCACCAGACTGGCCATGTTCAAGTAACGTTCGGCCTTACCCAATGCACCGCCGATTTGCCGATTGCCGTCGCGCGCGTCCTGCAATCGCTGGTTGGCGGCCAAGTTGGGTTTGATCAGCTGTCGATAGCTTTCCAGGGCAGGCGCCGCGCCGCGCCAGAGCTCGCGATAGCTGACGCGGCTACCGGGCTGCACCACGCCAGTGGCCTCAAGGTCTGCCAGGTTGATCATTACCCTGGGCGTCAGGCTGTAGAAATTACCGGCGCGATCCGGCTCGTAGGTCAGTACCCGGGTCAGGCGCAGGGTTTTTATGCCGACGTCGATGCTGTCGCCGATCTTCAGATTCAGCGCTGGCAACAGCCGGGCCTCGGCCCAGGCTTCGCCGGGTTTCGGGCCGCCTCCGACTTCTTCCGGAGCGTAAGGGGCGACCGCGCTTTTCAGCTCGCCACGCAATGGATAAGCATTGTCGACGGCTTTGATGCTGGAAAGCTGAATGCCGTTATCCGTAGCGATAACGCTGGAGAACTCGACCACTTGGGCATGTTCCAGGCCCAGCGCGGTGCCGCTTTGAATCTGTTCTGGCCGCGCTGGCGAGCTGCCCTCGAGTAGCAAGTCGGCACCGAGAAACTCGGTCGCGCGCAACAGCATGGCGCCATTCAGGCGCGCGCCGAAATAACCGATGGCGGTACTCGCCGCCACGGCGACCAGCAAGGCGAAGAACAGCACCCGCAGTTCGCCTGCGCGGGCATCGCGCAGCAATTGACGGATGGCGAGGCTGAACAGGCGCAGCAGCGGCAAGCGTGCCATCAAGGCTCCAGTGGGGCGACCAGCAGGCCGGCTTCAAGGCGGATCAGGCGCCGGCAGCGGTGCGCCAGACGTTCGTCGTGCGTCACCAGCACCAGGGTCGTGCCGCTTTCTTTATTGAGTTCGAAGAGCAGGTCGCTGATGCGCTCGCCGGTGTGGCTGTCGAGGTTGCCGGTCGGTTCATCGGCGAACAGCACGTCAGGCTCTGCGGCAAATGCGCGGGCAATCGCTACCCGTTGCTGTTCGCCACCGGAGAGCTGGCGTGGCGAGTGGCTCAGGCGCTGGCCCAGGCCAACCCGCTCAAGCAGTTCCCTGGCGCGTTCACGGGCGTCCTTGCGGCCGTCCAGCTCCAGCGGCAGCATGACGTTTTCCAGAGCATTGAGGCTGTCGAGCAGTTGAAAGGACTGGAAGACAAAGCCGACATGCTCGGCCCTGATCCGCGCGCGTTGATCTTCGTCCAGGGTGCTCAAGGCTCGACCGGCAAGCACGACTTCACCGCTGCTGGGCAGATCGAGACCGGCCAGCAGGCCGAGCAGGGTCGATTTACCGGAACCGGAGGCACCGACGATGGCCAGGCTGTCGCCCTTGTTCAGTTCCAGGCTGAGTTCGTGCAGGATGGTCAGTTCACCTTCCGCGCTGGGAACCACTTTGCTAAGGTTGCGCGCTGTGAGAATGCTTGCGCCCATGGAGAGTCCGATGCGTGTGTGGTTTTTGAGTGCTGGCCTGGCCTTGATGTGCATGGCCCAGAACGCAGCGGCGGGTACTGTCCTGATCGTTGGCGATAGTATCAGCGCGGCTTTCGGCCTGGATACCCGCTTGGGCTGGGTGTCCTTGCTGGAGCAGAGGCTCAAGAGCGAAGGTTTTGCCGATAAGGTGGTCAATGCGTCCATCAGCGGTGACACCAGTGCTGGCGGCCAGGCGCGCCTGCCAGCGCTGCTTGCAGAGCATAAACCGGAGTTGGTCATCCTTGAGTTGGGTGGCAATGACGGCCTGCGCGGTCAGCTGCCAGCTCAATTGCAACAAAATCTTGCGTCGATGATCGACAGCTCCCGTGCCAGCGGTGCCAAAGTGCTCTTGCTGGGCATGCAGTTGCCACCCAATTATGGCGTGCGTTACACCAAAGCCTTTGCCGAGGTTTACAGCAATCTCGCCGAGGAGAAAAAAATCCCTCTGGTACCGTTTTTTCTCGAGGGAGTGGGCGGGAACCCCGATCTGATGCAGGCCGATGGCATTCACCCGGCGGCAGTGGCTCAGGGCAAGTTGCTGGAAAATGTCTGGCCGACGCTAAAACCGCTGCTTTGACACTTTTCTACAGGCAGTCTTTCGGCTAAGGTGGCGCCCCGATTTGGAGCCCCCGATGCCGCGTCCCGCCTGGTCCCTGTTTGCCTATCAACTGATCGAGCCTGATGAACAGCTGGATCTGTTCGCCTGCCAGGAAGTCCGGGTACATCTGGTGACGCGTCAATTGGAGCTGGGTGGTTCGGTCGACCGTACGCTGTGTGGCACGTTGTTGCCGGCTCAACCGCGCTGGTCGAGCGTCGACCGGACGATTTTCCAAGACCAGCGATTATGTTCGCTGTGTCGTGCCATCCTCGAATCACAGAAACGCGGTACGTCGCCGATCTGGCCGGAATTGCGCTTCGAGCTATAGCGCAGTTTTCTGGCGCCAGCACAACACCGGTCCGCCGAGCTGCGCCCCGCAGCCGTGGGCGGCGGTGTACAATGAATTTTTTACTCGTTGATCATGCGAAGGATTTTCCGGATGTTGCCGCGTTTTCCCGCCGTCACCCGCTGCCTGTCTCTTGCCGCCCTGTGTGTTGCTGGTCCCGTTGCAGCGTTGGAGCTGCCTTTACCACCACCGGGCGAAGATATCGTTGGCCAGGTTCAAGTGATCAAGGCCAAGTATGAAGACACCTTTGCCGATCTCGGCACGACCTATGATCTGGGTTATCTGGAGATGGTTGCGGCCAACCCGGGTGTCGATCCATGGCTGCCGGGGGCAGGGACCGAGGTCGTGTTGCCGACGCGTTTCATTCTGCCACCAGGTCCGCGTGAAGGCATCGTGATCAACCTGGCTGAGTATCGCCTGTACTACTACCCCAAAGGCCGGAATGTGGTTTACACCTTCCCTCTGGGTATCGGTCGTGAAGGCTGGGGCTCGCCGATTGCCCACACCACCATTACCGCGAAAACTCCGAACCCGACCTGGACGCCTCCAGCCTCGATCAAGGCCGAGCACGCCGCTGATGGCGACCCGTTGCCAAACGTGGTGCCAGCAGGCCCGGATAACCCGCTGGGGCCGTTCAAGTTCACTCTGGGGACTCCGGGTTACCTGATCCACGGCTCGAACAAGAAGTTCGGCATCGGCATGCGCACCAGCCACGGGTGCTTCCGGATGTTCAACAACAACGTTCTGGAAATGGCCGGCATGGTGCCGGTAGGGACATCTGTGCGGATTCTCAACGATCCGTACAAATTTGGTATCAGTGATGGCAAGGTCTATTTGGAAGCGCATACGCCACTGGATGACAACGGCAATCCGTCAGTAGTGGACAAGCACACTGCGGTGATCAATGCCTTGCTCAAACGTCAAGACCTGGCCAATAACTTGCGCATGAACTGGGATGTGGTACGCGATGTGGTAGCTGCTGAAGATGGTCTTCCAGTAGAAATCGCCGTGCCGAACAATGCACCTTTGGTGTCCAGCGTGCCGATC
>JAPLSD010000120.1 GCA_026398835.1 Pseudomonas sp. | reverse complement strand
GGCAACTCCCACGTGGCGATTCTGGCCAGGGCCATGGGTATCCCGACGGTGATGGGTCTGGTTGACCTGCCGCATTCCAAGGTCGACGGCATTCAGATGATCGTCGACGGCTACCATGGCGAGGTCTACACCAACCCGAGTGAAGTGCTGCGCAAGCAATTCGCCGAGGTCGTCGAAGAAGAGCGGCAACTGGCTCAGGGGCTGGATGCACTGCGCGACTTGCCGTGCGTGACCCTCGACGGTCACCGCATGCCATTGTGGGTCAACACCGGCCTGTTGGCGGACGTGGCGCGAGCGCAGAAGCGTGGCGCCGAGGGCGTGGGTCTGTACCGCACCGAAGTGCCGTTCATGATCAATCAGCGCTTTCCGAGTGAAAAAGAGCAGTTGGCGATTTATCGCGAGCAACTCGCCGCCTTCCATCCGCAACCGGTGACCATGCGCAGCCTGGACATCGGCGGCGACAAGTCGCTGTCGTATTTCCCGATCAAGGAAGACAACCCGTTCCTCGGCTGGCGCGGAATCCGCGTCACCCTCGACCACCCGGAAATCTTCCTGGTACAGACCCGCGCCATGCTCAAGGCCAGCGAGGGCCTGAACAACCTGCGCATTCTGCTGCCGATGATCTCCGGCACCCACGAGCTGGAAGAAGCACTGCACTTGATCCACCGTGCCTGGGGTGAAGTGCGCGACGAAGGCACCGACGTGCCGATGCCGCCGGTTGGCGTGATGATCGAAATCCCTGCGGCGGTGTATCAGACCAAGGAACTGGCGCGGCAGGTGGACTTCCTTTCGGTCGGCTCCAATGACCTGACCCAATACCTGTTGGCTGTGGACCGCAACAACCCACGGGTTGCCGATCTCTACGACTACTTGCACCCGGCGGTGCTGCAAGCCCTGCAAAACGTGGTGCGTGATGCCCATGCCGAAGGCAAGCCGGTGAGTATCTGCGGCGAGATGGCCGGTGATCCGGCGGCGGCGGTGTTACTGATGGCGATGGGCTTCGACAGCCTCTCGATGAACGCCACCAACCTGCCGAAAGTGAAGTGGATGCTGCGCCAGATCAACCTGAGCAGGGCCAAGGAACTGCTGGCCGAGTTGATGACCATCGACAACCCGCAAGTTATCCACAGCTCGCTGCAACTGGCGCTGAAGAATCTCGGGTTGTCGCGGATGATCAGTCCGGCAGCGATGAAGCCGCTTTAAGTCGGCA
Source organism: Pseudomonas sp. (assembly GCA_026398835.1). Lineage (GTDB taxonomy): Bacteria > Pseudomonadota > Gammaproteobacteria > Pseudomonadales > Pseudomonadaceae > Aquipseudomonas. Next base: position 5,739 of record JAPLSD010000120.1, on the reverse strand, counting down.
GTCTCTTGATCGTGCCCACGTTCTGCGTGGGCATGCAGCCTTCCTTGGGATTACACCCTCACCTCAACCTCCCCCAAATGCCCGCCATAGGGCCCAAAACTGCGCTCAACGATGTGTCGTGAACCATCAGCATGGACGATCAGCGCCGTACTGGCGCGGGTGCCATACGTGGGGCTGGCAATAAACACACTCGACAGCAGGCTCTCGGTCGCCAGGCCAACCCCGGTGTCGGGCAACTCGGCAAAGGGCGCGGTTTGTGAATCGTTCAACAGGGCGAGCAGCGCCTGGGGCTGCGGATCATCCAGCACCTCACTCAATGCTGCCTTGGCCTTGAGCACTTTCGGCCATGGCGTATCGAGTCCTGCATTGGAGAGCCCGTAAATACCGGCCGCTAAACGTGTGGGCTCAGACTCCAGCGCGTTGTAATGCCACAATGCGTCTGCAGTGCCCACCAACAGGTTAAACCCTGCATATTCAACCGATCTGCCGACAACGTCGGCTAAATAGTCTTCAGCCGGCATGTCCCCGCTGAGAAAGCGCGCCACCAGTTCGCCCCGTGATCGACGCGCCGGAGGTTGATGGGGATTACGGATATTGGTCAGCGCCGCAAAGCGTCCAGCGGTGCCGACGCCAAGCCAGGTGCCTCCAGCCTCCAGATCGCGACCGGCATAAACGTGAGGCGCCTCGGGCCACTGCGCCAATGGCAGGCTGGGGCGGGCATAGAACTCATCGCGGTTGGCTGCGACGATCAGCGGCTGGGCGTGACCAGGGCGCCAAGCGAATACGATCAGGCACATAAGGTTATCCCTTTGTGTTTTTTGCTCACTCTACGCACAGATCAGGCGGGTATCCATCGCCATCCAGTGGAGCCCAAGGCCATGCATCCGTTACCATGCCGGTCTTATTTCAGGATGCACCCATGGAATTTCTGCTCTATCTGCTGCTGGGCGCCTGTGCGGGCGTTCTGGCCGGGCTGTTTGGCGTTGGCGGCGGAATCATCATTGTCCCGGTGCTGGTGTTCAGTTTCACCTTGCAGGGTTTCGATGCGTCGGTGCTGACTCACCTGGCGGTCGGTACCTCTCTGGCGACGATTATCTTTACCTCGGTCAACGCGGTCCGCGAGCACCAGCGCAGAGGCGCGGTGCGCTGGCCGATCTTTGTCTGGTTGACGGTCGGGATCCTGATCGGCGCCGGTTTCGGCGCGCTGACGGCCGAAGCCATCTCCGGACCGAACTTGCAGAAAATTATCGGCGTGTTCGCCTTGGTCATTTCCGTGCAACTGGCCCTGGACGTCAAACCCAAGGCCAGCCGAACCGTTCCCGGAAAGCTCGGTCTGACCTTGGCTGGCAGCGTGATCGGCTGGGCCTCGGCGATTTTCGGTATTGGCGGCGGCTCGTTGACCGTGCCGTTCCTGACCTGGCGTAGCGTGCCGATGCAGCAGGCGGTAGCCACCTCATCGGCCTGTGGCCTGCCCATTGCTCTGGCAAGTGCATTAAGTTTCATGATTCTGGGCTGGCATGATCCGCTGCTGCCAGCTCATAGTCTGGGTTTCATTTATTTGCCCGCGCTGCTCGGGATTGCCCTGACCAGCATGGTTTTCGCACGTTTCGGCGCGCGTCTGGCGCACAAGCTGTCGCCGCGTTTGCTGAAACGAATGTTCGCCGCCTTGCTGTTTTGCGTGGGTTTGAGCTTTCTGCTCTGACACGTGTCGCAACGTTGGCTTAATCCTGGTCTGGCATGGTCCAGGCCGGAATGTTCAGGTTTGAACTCTAATGAGGAGTCGTAATGCTGCCTTACCCGCAGATTGACCCGGTGGCCCTGGCCATCGGCCCGCTGAAAATCCACTGGTACGGCTTGATGTACCTGGTCGGCATCGGCGGCGCCTGGCTGCTGGCGTCGCGCCGGATGAACCGTTTCGACCCGACCTGGACCAAGGAGAAGCTCTCCGACATGATCTTCTGGATGTCGATGGGGGTGATTGTCGGCGGTCGACTGGGTTATGTGCTGTTCTATGATCTGAGTGCTTACTTGGCCAATCCAACGCTGATCTTCGAAGTGTGGAAAGGGGGTATGTCGTTCCACGGTGGCTTTATCGGGGTCATGCTGGCGGCCTGGTGGTTCGGCAAGCGCAACGGCAAGTCGTTCTTCGAGCTGATGGACTTCGTTGCGCCGATGGTGCCGATTGGCTTGGGTGCCGGGCGTATTGGCAACTTCATCAATGCCGAGTTGTGGGGCAAACCGACTGACGTGCCTTGGGCAATGGTGTTTCCGCCGTTCAGCGATCCTGCGCAATTGGCACGCCACCCTTCGCAGCTCTACCAGTTCGCACTGGAAGGCGTCGCGCTGTTCGCTATCCTCTGGCTATTCTCGCGCAAACCACGGCCGACCATGGCAGTGTCCGGGATGTTCGCGTTGTTCTACGGAATCTTCCGCTTCATCGTCGAGTTTGTCCGGGTACCTGACGCCCAGCTCGGCTATCTGGCGTGGAACTGGCTGACCATGGGTCAGGTGCTGTGCGTGCCGATGATCGTCGGCGGTCTGTTCCTGATCTGGCTGGCTTATCACCGCGCTCCGGCGAGCAAAAGCGCCGCGCTTTAAATTCGAATCGCAGGGCGCAAGCCCTGCGCTCAAGGATGCAGGTAACTCATGAAGCAATATCTCGATCTGGTCGCCCACGTCATCAAGAACGGCACCAAGCAGGCCAACCGCACTGGCGTGAACACCATCAGTTTTCCTGGCGCCATGCTGCGCTATGACCTGAAGGAAGGTTTTCCGGCGATCACCACCCGCAAGATGGCCTTCAAATCAGCCATCGGCGAGATGGTCGGTTTTCTCCGTGGGGTGAACAACGCTGCTGAATTCCGTGCTCTGGGCTGTAAGGTCTGGGATCAGAACGCCAACGAAAACGCACAGTGGCTGGCCAATCCGTTCCGTCAGGGTGATGACGACCTGGGCGAGATCTACGGTGTGCAATGGCGCAAATGGCCGGCGTACAAGCAGATCAGCACCCGCAATCAGGCGGCAATCGATCTGACGCTAAGCCAGGGCTATCGGCAGATCGCTGAAGGCGAAGAAGATGGTCAGGCCTACGTGGTGCTGTACAAGTCCATCGACCAGATTCGCCAGTGCGTCGACACCATCATCAAGGACCCGGGCAGCCGACGGATTCTGTTCCACGGCTGGAACTGCGCCCAGCTCAATGAAATGGCTTTGCCGCCGTGCCACCTGCTGTATCAGTTCCACCCGAATGTCGAGACGAAGGAAATTTCCCTGACCCTCTACATCCGTTCCAACGATTTGGGCCTCGGCACGCCATTCAACCTGACCGAAGGCGCTGCGCTGCTGAGTTTGATAGGCCGCCTGACCGGCTACACGCCGCGTTGGTTCACCTATTTCATCGGTGATGCCCACGTCTATGAAAACCACCTGGACATGCTCAACGAACAGCTCACCCGCGAGCCGTTCCCGATGCCGAAACTGGTGATTTCCGAGCGTGTGCCGGAGTTTGCCAAGACCGGCGTGTACCAGCCGGAGTGGCTGGAGCTGATCGAGCCGAGCGATTTCTCGCTTGAAGGCTACGAACACCACGCACCGATGACCGCGCCGATGGCGGTTTGATTGGCAAATGATCGGTCCCACGCTCCCGCGTGGGAACGATCTCTTCTAGTGCCCGTGGCTTCTGCCGACGTGTGAATGCTCGGCTTCACTCGCCACTACTGAGCCGCTCACTTCCAGCCGTTGCAAAATCCCGCACTGATCGATATCCGGCCCTTCGCTGCAGCGTTGGCGCAGGTCGAGCAGTTGTTCCTGCAAGGCCAGCAAGCCGTCGATCCGAGCTTTGACGTGGTGGATGTGCTCGTCGATCAAGGCATTCACGTTTTCGCATTGATCCTGCGGACTATCGCGCAGGTCCAGCAAGCTGCGGATTTCCTCGAGGGTCATGTCGAGGGTGCGGCAGTTGCGGATAAAGGTCAGTCGCTCGGTGTGGGCCTGGGTGTACAGCCGGTAATTGCCTTCACTGCGCGCAGGTGGAGGTAGCAGGCCTTCGCGCTCGTAATAACGGATGGTTTCGACCTGACAGTCAGTCAGTTTCGCCAGCTCACCAATTTTCATTTCGAATCATCTCCGATGGATGCTTGACCCTATAGTGGCTACAGGGTGTTCACTTGGCAACAGGCACCTTTTCGGACGCGACCCAATGAGCGATTCCATCCACACCCACAAACCCGATGCTGACCATCAGCATGCTGGTCACGATCACGGGCAAAAATTCCAGCCAGTCGATAAGCACGATCACGCCAGTCATCAGCACGCCTGCTGCTCGGCGGCTGAAGCGCCGTCGGTTATCAAGCTGAGCGAAGCCCCCACGGTCGGCGCACGCTTGAGCAGTTTCCGCATCGAAGCCATGGATTGCCCGACCGAGCAGACGCTGATCCAGAACAAGCTCGGCAAGCTTTCGGGTGTGCAGCAATTGGAGTTCAACCTGATTAGTCGGGTGTTGGGCGTCACCCACGACCTGCCGTCCACTGCGCCGATTGTCGAAGCGATCAAATCCCTTGGCATGCAAGCCGAGCCCATCGAGCAGGGCACCGATGCTGAGATAGCGATCCCAATACCGGCGAAAAAGCCTTGGTGGCCGCTGGCGTTGTCCGGCGTCGGCGCTTTGGCCGCCGAAGTGATTCACTTCACTCATACGGCACCGACCTGGGTGGTGGCACTCATTGCGTTGGTATCGATCCTCAGTGGCGGTTTGGGGACTTATAAGAAGGGCTGGATCGCCCTGAAAAACCTCAACCTGAACATCAACGCGCTGATGAGCATTGCGGTGACGGGTGCGGTATTGATCGGTCAGTGGCCGGAAGCGGCGATGGTGATGTTCCTGTTCACCGTGGCCGAGTTGATCGAAGCCAAATCCCTCGACCGCGCGCGCAATGCAATCAACGGCCTGATGCAGATGACGCCGGAACAGGCCACGGTGCGGCAGGCTGACGGCAGTTGGCTTGAAGGTGAAGTGAAAAGCATCGAATTGGGCGCGTTGGTCCGGGTTCGTCCGGGTGAACGTATCGCTCTGGACGGCGAAGTGGTCTCCGGTAACTCGACCATCGATCAGGCGCCGATCACTGGTGAAAGCCTGCCGATCGAGAAAACCATCGGCGATAAAGTCTTCGCCGGGACCATCAATCAATCCGGCTCCTTGGAATTCAAAGTGACGGCGGCGGCGAACAACTCGACGCTGGCGCGGATCATCCATGCAGTAGAACAGGCCCAGGGCGCAAGGGCGCCGACCCAACGTTTTGTCGACACCTTCGCCAAGGTCTACACGCCGGTGGTGTTCATCTTCGCCCTGGCCGTGGCGGTGATTGCGCCGTTGTTCATGGGCGGTGTCTGGTTCGAGTGGATCTATCGCGCATTGGTGCTGCTGGTGGTCGCTTGCCCATGCGCCCTGGTGATTTCCACTCCGGTGACCATTGTCAGCGGCCTCGCGGCAGCGGCGCGCAAAGGCATTCTGATCAAGGGTGGCGTGTACCTGGAGGGCGGTTACAAGCTCGATTACCTGGCGCTGGACAAGACCGGCACCATCACCCACGGCAAACCGGTGCAGACCGATTATCTGTCCCTTGATCCGATCGCCGACGAGATCGCCCCGGGTATTGCCGCCAGTCTGGCCGGGCGCTCTGATCACCCGGTGTCTTTGGCCATCGCCAATGCGGCTGTGGATAAACAGCTGACGCTGCATGC
>JAPLSD010000571.1 GCA_026398835.1 Pseudomonas sp. | reverse complement strand
TTTGACGGTTCCGAGCTGAACCTGGCCGGCTGGACCCGCAAGCTCACGGGCAAACCGACCATCACGGTAGGCAGCGTTGGCCTGGATGGCGAGTTCCTGCAGTTCATGGTCAACACCGACAAAGTCGCGCAACCGGCCAGCCTGGAAAAATTGCTGGAGCGTCTGAACAACGATGAGTTCGATCTGGTGGCCGTCGGCCGAGCGCTGTTGGTCGACCCGGACTGGGCGCTGAAGGTGCGTGAAGGCCGCGAGCAGGACATCCTGCCATTCAGTCGTGATGCGTTGATGAGTCTGGTTTAAGCGCTGGCAGGAGTGACGCTGTGGCGAGGGAGCAAGCTCCCTCGCCACCGGCCACTTGCTCTTCCTGGCAGGCCCCACGCAATTGACCTTCAAACTGCTCAATGACCGCAGCCCAGCCTTGTCGGCTGGCATGCTGGCGGGCATTGAGTCGTACCCGACGCAGATTTTCCCGCTCCTCCAGCAACCAACACGCGGCATCGCAGAACGCGTCTTCGTCGCCGGGCATGGCCAATACGCCGTTGTAACCATGGCGAATGTGCTGGGCCGCCGCCGCTTGATCGTAAGCCACCACGCCCAATCCGGACGCCAGGGCTTCGAGTACCACGTTGCCGAAGGTTTCGGTCAAGCTTGGAAACAGAAACAGATCCCCCGACGCATAGTGGCTGGCTAATGCTTCCCCGCGTTGCGAACCGCAGAAAATCCCTTCAGGCACTTCCTTCTCCAGTGCTGTGCGTTGCGGCCCATCACCGACCACGATCAATTTCATCCGTCGCTGTGGATAAGTTGTCTGCAAGGACGTAAAGGTGCGCTTGAGCAATCCGAGGTTTTTCTCCGACGCGAGGCGTCCTACGTGGATGACGGCAATATCATCCTCATCCAGGCCCCAGGTTTCTCTCAATGCATTCAGGCGCTTGGCCGGGTGAAACAGCTGGCTGTCCACGCCACGAGAAAGCAACGCCAGGCGTTCGAAGTGCCGACGCTCCAGCTCCATGCGCTGGCTGGCGCTGGGCACCAGAGTCAATTTAGAGCGGTTATGAAACCAGCGCAGATAATGGGTCAGTAACCGGGTCAACAGGCTCAGGCCGTACTGGTTGGAGTACTGCTGGAAATTGGTATGAAAGCCACTGACTACCGAGATGCCCAAGCGTCGAGCGGCCCGCAGTGCAGACAAGCCCAGCGGACCTTCGGTGGCGATGTACAACACATCGGGACGCTGGCGCTTCCAGCGGCGCAGCAATTTGTGCATCGAGGAATGCCCCCATTGCAGGCCGGGGTAGCCGGGTAGCGGCCAACCTCGACAGAGCAGCAGGTGCTCGTCACTCGGTTTGCCCACGTGCGCGCAATCCATCGCAAAAGCGGCCAAGGGTATTGGCCACGCCGTTGATTTCCGGAGGGAAGGTTTCGGTAATCAGGGTAATACGCAGAGCTGTCGTCATGACCTCAGTGTCGGCTGAGGCCATGTCGTCACTGTGTCATCGCGATGATGGATTTGTGACAGTGGGTGAACCTTGCCTGGCCACCAGATTTTCTGCCCCGCGCTCGCGCACCCAAAACAACGTCGCGCCAGCCACTGCCGCCGGCATCATCAGGATATTGACCACCGGAATCAGCAGCGCCAGATAAACAATCCCGCCAAAGCTCATGCTCTGCCAGCGCTTTTGCCGCAGCCAGGCGAGCATGTCTTGCCAGCTCATTTTGTGGTTGTCCGCTGGGTAGTCGATGTATTGGATCGCCATCATCCACACCCCGAACAGCAGCCACAGCGGCGCGGCGATCAGGTTGACCATGGGGATGAACGAGAGGATGAACAGGCCAATGGCCCGCGGCAGGAAATAACCGAGCTTGCGCATTTCCCGGGCGAAGGTGCGTGGGACCATGGCGATCAGCTCGCCCCAGCTGAACGTCGGGAATTCATCGGTGCCGCGCACCACCACTTCGACTTTCTCCGCGAGAAAACCGTTGAACGGTGCGGCGATGAAGTTGGCCAGCATGGTGAAGGTAAAAAACACCATCAGCACCACCAGTACGACGAACAGCGGCCAGAGGATGTAGCTGAGGAAACTCAGCCAATCCGGCAGTGATGGCATCAAGGTATCGACCCATTGGCTGAACTGATGGCCGGCCAGGTAGATCAATCCGACGAACAGCACCAGGTTGATCGCCAGCGGCAACAGGACGAACAAGCGCAGGCCTGGGCTGAGCACCAGCTTCAGGCCTTCGCGCAGGTATTGCGGGCCAGACAGAACGGGGGCGGGCATAACGTGTTCCTTGCGATGAGAAAACTCGCCGACCTTAGCGGCTTTGCCCTACAGGCGAAAGCGCAGTAATGGCGTCGACATTAACTGTAACAAAGGCGTCCTTAAATCAGACTCTCAGGGATAGAGACCGCCTATGAGCTGGATTGTTAATCCGTATTTCCTTAATCTTCGCCCCCTCGATACGCTGCACCCATATTTTCAGGGCTGTCTCGCTTCCCCAAGTGCTTTGGCAGTTCTTTTTTATTCCAGCCGGTATTCCGGCATTCCGCGCCAGATGCCCAGGGCCGGTCAATAGGAGTGAGTCATGTCTGATGTACGTCATTCGCGAGTGATTATTCTCGGTTCCGGCCCTGCCGGTTACAGCGCTGCGGTCTATGCCGCTCGCGCCAACCTCAAGCCGCTGCTGATCACCGGCATGCAGGCCGGCGGCCAGCTGACCACCACCACCGAAGTCGACAACTGGCCGGGCGATGTCCATGGCCTGACCGGCCCGGCGCTGATGGACCGCATGAAAGAGCATGCCGAGCGCTTTGAAACCGAAATCGTGTTCGACCACATCAATGCCGTCGACTTCGCGGCCAAGCCTTACACCCTGACCGGTGATAGCGGCACTTACACCTGCGACGCGCTGATCATCGCCACCGGCGCCAGTGCCCGTTACCTGGGTCTGCCTTCGGAAGAAGCCTTCATGGGCAAAGGCGTTTCGGCCTGCGCTACCTGCGATGGTTTCTTCTACCGCAACCGTGAAGTTGCAGTCGTCGGTGGCGGCAACACCGCCGTTGAAGAAGCACTGTACCTGGCCAACATTGCCAGCAAAGTTACGCTGATCCACCGTCGCGAAACCTTCCGCGCCGAGAAGATCCTGATCGACAAGCTGCACGCACGGGTTGCCGAGGGCAAGATCGTCCTCAAGCTGAACTCGACCCTCGACGAAGTGCTGGGTGACAAGATGGGTGTGACCGGTGCACGCCTGAAGAACAACGATGGCAGCTTCGACGAGCTGAAAGTCGACGGCGTGTTCATCGCCATCGGCCACACGCCGAACACCTCGTTGTTCGAAGGTCAGCTGACATTGAAAGACGGCTATCTGGTGGTTCAAGGCGGCCGTGAAGGCAATGCCACCGCGACCAGCCTCGAAGGTATCTTTGCGGCCGGTGACGTGGCTGACCACGTTTACCGTCAGGCGATTACCTCCGCGGGTGCTGGTTGCATGGCTGCACTGGACGCAGAGCGTTATCTGGACGATCTGCAGAACGCTAAGTTCTGAGTCTGATGAAATAAAAAAAACCGGCGAAAGCCGGTTTTTTTATGCCTGCAACTTGATCGTTCCCACGCAGAGCGAGGGAACGATCATCCATCTTGAATCAGCGGCGTTTCAGGGGCTGTGTTTCGAACTTCACACCCGCTAAACCATGAGCAATCAACGCGCGGATATTGCCGTGGTCGCTGCCCTCTGGTGTGGCCAGTACCGAGCGGTAATGCTCGCCGAATGCCAGCAAGGCTTCCTCGTCGCTCAAGCCTTCCAGCAGCGCAAGGCCTAAGGTCTTGCACGAACCTTCATTCTGCCCGGCAGCATTGTCTACGCCGCCGTTGTTGAAGGCCTGTGGCTGGTAATCGTAGCCCGCGGCGATAAACGCCAGGGTCTCGGCGAAGGCATGTTCGCCGCTTTTAAGGCTAGCGCGCAGGGTGTTCAGATCAGTCATCGTTTTTCCTTTGGCAAACGCCGCTTGTTGTTCGGCGTTGGCTTCTTGCTGGTATTGGGCTTTCCACTCGGCGTACGGCATGCCGTAAACCACTTCACGGGCATCGTCGAGGCTGACCTCGATCTGGCGATCATCAGCCTCGGCCTTGTACCACTTGGACAGGCAGTTACGGCAGAAACCGGCAAGGTTCATCAGGTCGATGTTTTGCACATCCTTGCGGCTGTCCAGGTGCGCGACCAGGCGGCGGAAGGCGGCGGCTTCGAGTTCCAGGCGTTGTTGCTCGGTCATGATGGGCTCTGTGCGATCTATCGTGGCGCGGATGATAAAAGTCTGGCGGGCAATTGGCCAGACAGCAGTCAGCGGCTCGCAGCGAGGGTGATCGACACCGACTCGGCGAAACGCAGGGCATGGGGTTTGTCGACTTCGACTTCAGCGTACAGCACCGATTCGTTGGTCATCACCAGGTCGAGCAATTCCTGAGTCAGGCGTTCGAGCAAGGCAAAACGATTGCCCTCGACGTGGGCAATGATCGCTTTGGTGATGGTGCGGTAATTCAGTGCGTGGTCGATATCGTTGTCGCGTACGGCGTCTTGCGCAGCATAGAGGATGGTCAGATTGATCAGCACATCCTGCTTGTTGAGGATTTCGTCCTCGTTGATTCCGATGAAGGTACGCAAGCACAGGTCCTTGACCCGGATGCGTGCCATTCCTGGCTGAAGTTGTGGCATTGCTACTTGCTCCGTCCAATCAATTGCAGAAACTCCTGGCGGGTGGTACTCGACTCGCGGAAGGCGCCGAGCATCACCGAGGTGTTCATGGTTGAATTTTGCTTTTCGACGCCGCGCATCATCATGCACATATGCTTGGCCTCGATCACCACCGCAACGCCGGCGGCCTGGGTCACTTGCTGAACCGCTTCGGCAATTTCCCGGGTGAGGTTCTCCTGGATTTGCAGGCGGCGGGCGAACATGTCGACAATCCGCGCGATCTTCGACAGTCCAAGAACCTTGCCTGTTGGAATATAAGCCACATGAGCTTTGCCGATGAAGGGCAGCAGATGGTGTTCGCAGAGTGAGTAGAGTTCGATGTCGTCGACGATCACCATCTCGTCGTTATCAGAGTCGAACAGCGCACCGTTGACGATCTCCTCGACGCTTTGCGCATAGCCATGACAGAGGTATTGCATGGCCTTGGCCGCGCGGGCGGGCGTCTCGAGCAAACCCTCGCGATCCGGGTTTTCACCCAGGCCTATCAGGATTTCCCGGTAATTTTGGGGCAGGGATAGCGTCATACAACATCCTCGCGGGGCGGCTTATTTGACGTGCCGTCCGCCGTTGACGGTCAGGGTCGTGCCGGTGACATAAGGGTTGTCCAGCAGATATCGCAGGCTCTGGTACATCACCTCGCTACCGGGTTCGATACCCAGTGCGGATTTGGCCAGGGCCTTGGCGCGGTACGCCGCGTCATCTTCGGGGTTGAACAACAGCAGGGCCGGGGCAATGCCGTTGACCTTGATTCGCGGCGCGTATTTCGCCGCGAAAGACAAGGTCAGGCTTTCCATCCCGGCTTTGCTGGCGCAGTAGGCGATGTGCTTGCTGCTGCCCTTGCGGGTTACATCGTCGCTGATATGCACAATGTCCGAGGGGCTTGAACGTTCCAGCAAGTCAGCACAATGCAGGTTGATCAGATAGGGTGCAAGCATATGCACGTTGATCATCTGGGTAAATGCGGCCGTTTCGCTGCCAGGCGTTTCGGCCAGCCAGGCTGAAGCGTTATGAACAATTGCTCGCAAGCTACTGGTGTGAGATTTCAGCTCGGCAATGAACGTCAGGATGCCGGTCTCGCTGGAGAAGTCGGCAAACAACGCAATGGCGCCGCGCTCGCGCAGGGTCTGCACGCCGGGCTGCTCAGTACGGTAGCTGATGATCACCGGATGACCTTCCTCCAGCAGCCGTAATGCGCAATGCAGGCCAACGCGCTGACCGGCGCCGGTGATCAGGATCGGGGCAGGGGAAAGGTTCATTGACGGCTCGGCTCGCTGGTAAGGGAAAACTATACCAGCGACCATGGGTGTACAGCCATGGAGCCTATGAGTTGGTGGGAGCAGGCAGTGATCGTACTGGCGTGCTGTTCAGCCAGCCGGATAAAAGATGGGTCGACAGTGGAATAAAGAAGTACACCATCAATGGCGTCAAGGCCAAGGTGCTGAAGAACACCCGACTTAACAGGCCCAATTCGCCCAACAAAGGCCCCAGCAGCAGGTTGAACAGCAGCGAGACCGGAAAGAACGCCAGCCAGATCGCCACGGCTTGTTTCCAGCGGGGAGGGCGGTAACCGGCGGCGCCAAACCAGCCATCGATGCCGCTGACCCGATGTTCCGAAGGATGAGCGAACAGGTCGCTGCCCCGCGCCAGCCAGGCACTGCGCGAGGCAGAGTGTTCCCAGGCATGCAGGGTCTGTTCATTGGCAAAGCGGAAGATGATCTGGAATTCGTCATCATCGGGCGGCGGAGCAAGCACGCCAGAGCCGAGATAGCCGGGAAAGTCGGTGGCCAGTTGTTCGCCTTCGCGAAGCCAGGCGATCAAGTCCTGATAACGACCGTTGGCGACGCGGCGCGCCACCATCAGAGTGACGGGTGAGGTAGACATCGTGTATCTCCATATTACAGGCGCGCAGCCCCAGGATAAGGGGCGCACTGCACGCAGCTCCGGGGTGGTGGGCTGCGCTTAAGCACAAGCAAGGATTATTCCTGATTTCGGCAAATACATCAGCGACGTTTGTCGGCTTTACCCTTGGATAAATGGAACTTATAAGGCGTAGTATGGGATCCAATTTGTTGCCAGATATTTCCGCGCTCAGATGACCGTCAATACTGAACTTTCCCCAGCTTCACTGACCTCCAGTGATCTTGAACAGGAGGACCTGTTCCCGATCCGGGAGGTTGCACGGCTGACTGGCATCAACCCGGTGACCTTGCGCGCCTGGGAGCGTCGCTACGGTTTGATTGTTCCCACACGCACCGACAGTGGGCATCGGTTGTATTCAATGACCGATGTCGAGACGGTGCGCCACATTCTCAGCTGGATCGAGCGTGGCGTCGCGGTCAGCAAGGTCGGCAGTATCTTGACCAAAACCAGCGCAGCTCAGGCACCGTCCAAGGCTATTCCTGGTGAAGACACCCAAAGCGAATATGCGCAATGGCAGACACAACTCAAGACGGCGGTCAGCGAGTTTGATGACCTGCAACTGGAACGGCTGTATGGCCAAGTGTATTCACGCTACGAGCTGAGCGTCGTGTTCCAGGGCATCCTGATGCCGCTCTGGAAACAATTGCTGCAACACAAAGAGATGTTTGGTCAGACCAGTGGGTGGTTGTTCCTGGATGGTTTTTTACGCGCTCGGGTCTCGCAACGTATGGTGTTGCTACGCGGCTCGCAACCGCGGCGGGTGCTGGTGACTGCCATGGCCGGACAGAGTCACGAACTCGAATTGTTGGTGGCTGCCTTGTTCATTGGAAGCATGGAGGTCGGTGTCAGGGTGCTGACGGTAGGGCAGCCGTTCGATGAGTTGACCCTGGTCTGCGAAAAGATCAAACCCCAGGCGCTTGTGCTGTTCTCCAACCATGCACCTGCACCCGAGTTGCTCAGACGCTTGAATCGCCTGACCATTACCCTCAATTGCCCGGTAATGCTGGCTGGCGATGCAGCGGATCTGGCGCAGGATAGTCTGGCGGGGTCGTCGATTGGGTGCCTGGGCAGCGATGTTCACTTGATGCCACAGCGCCTGCGGCGACTCCTGACAGGTGCGTTGGATACCTGAGAAGGAAAAGCCGTCAGGCGTGCATTGCGGGATGGGTCAGGCGATGCTGCTGAAGGATGAACTGACGCAGGCGTTCGGTTTCATCCTTGTCGCTCTGGCTTAGACGATATGCGTAATAGCCGTGCTCGGTTTCCCGTTCGAAGGTACCGCGCAACGCAATGCGCTCGTAACCGGAAGGGCTGAACCAAAGGGCGAAATGTTTCGGTGGTTTGGTCCGGTTGCGAATTTCCAGCAAAACCCCTTTGAACGATATTTCGTGGACCCACAGCGTGCCGGGTTGGCCCTTGGCGTTTTCCAGCGCAACCGGCTCCTCCAGCATCAAGCGCCATGGCCGAACCATAGGCCCTTCTTCATAAATGCTGGGTACGCCGAGGCGTAGATGCAACGCGTGAAACTCGTCTTCCACCAGGTGCAGCGGAAACGTCATTTGCTGGTTTTCGAATTGTGCCTGGATGGTGACTTGCTCATGGGCAGCCAGACGGGTGAGCAGATCGCGAATCTGTGAGCCACCGTTTACCAACAGGCTCGACGTCGCATCCCGCACATTGAGTTGCGGGTTGTGCTGCATGGTCTGGATGAAATCCAGCTCATCCTGAGTGAGGAGGGTGTTCCGGTGCATGATTTGCTCGAAAAAATAGTTACAAAGGCATTGGTGATTGTAGTTAATGACAATTAATTCGACGGTTCGTTTGAACCGTTCGTCGCTTTTAGCGCCTGGAGCTGCGCATGGACCTCGGCTAATTGTTTTTCCAGTTGTTCACTTGCCACCAGCGGTCATTAGTCATTAAGAGGCAATCGCAGGTTTTTTGCTTGTGCTGTTAATATCCCGGTCTTTTACTCAGCTTCAGGATCAGATTGATGAAAGTCGCCATCCTTTCCGGCTCGGTGTACGGCACGGCTGAAGAAGTCGCCCTGCATGCTGCAACCCTTCTAAATGCTGCGGGTTTCGAAGCCTGGCACAACCCGCGTGCAAGCCTGGCCGATGTTCTGGCTTTCGGCCCCGAGGCGTTTCTTGCCGTGACCTCGACCACCGGCATGGGTGAGTTGCCGGACAACCTGCAACCGCTGTATTCGATGATTCGTGATCAGTTGCCTGCGGCTTGGCGCGGCCTGCCTGGCGCGGTGATCGGTTTGGGCGATTCGAGCTACGGCGATACCTTCTGCGGTGGCGGCGAGCAGATGCGTGAACTGTTCGCCGAACTGGGTCTGCGTGAGGTCCAGGACATGCTGCGTCTGGACGCCAGCGAAAGCGTGACCCCGGAAACCGACGCCGAACCGTGGCTGGCGCAGTTCGCTAGCACTCTGCGCGGCTGATCAGGGGTTGGTCATTGTCCTTGAGGGGGGGGCTGAATCTATTCGCAGCCCCCTTACTGGCGTCTATGCTTTGATACTAAGTTGAACTTATTAATACGAGACTCAGCTCTGACTCGCTCGGCCAGTAAGCTGGCTGCCAATGCAACTACTCTAATGCGAGGGGCTGACTAGACTGATCGGACGTTAGCAAAATAATAAAAATCAAAACTTGCCGAGGTCATTGCCGTGAGTGCATCAGCCGTACAATCGACACCGAGCGTGAACGACCAGGTCAGTGCTGCTGAGTGGCAGACCCGGGTGGATCTGGCAGCCTGCTATCGGCTGGTGGCGATGCAGGGTTGGGACGATCTGATCTTCACCCACATATCAGCCAACGTGCCAGGCACTGAAGATTTCCTGATCAATCCCTTTGGTTTGATGTTTCACGAAATCACCGCTTCCAGCCTGGTGAAGGTCGAT
>JAPLSD010000162.1 GCA_026398835.1 Pseudomonas sp. | reverse complement strand
TGTATGGACACTGAAAAAGAAAAAACCGGCTGGAGTGATGAGGAGCTTGAGGCTTCGGTCGATGCCTATTTGAAGATGTTGGCGCTTGAGATAAGTGGTCAGCCGATTAAGAAGTCTGTCGAGAATCGTCTATTGCGTGAGGGGTTACTGCACAAACGCAGCGCCTCATCGGTTGAGTACCGCATGCAGAATATTTCTGCGGTATTCGAACAACTGAAATTGCGGCGTATTAGCGGGTATATGCCGGCCAAAAATATCGGCGCTGGCGTGAGTGAGCGGATTCGCAATGTACTCGCAACTAAAGCCATTCCTGATGCGGACGATTACACGCCTACTTCTGATGAGGAAACGCTCAATCGTCGCGCCGCTAAAATTCAAAAACAAAAGCCTAAAGATGAGCCGAGCGGCGTGCTGAACCCGCAACAAACTAACAGTACAGGTACCTCGTTCGTGCGCGATCCGGCGGTGAGAGCCTGGGTTTGGGACGCGGCAAACGGCAGCTGCGAAGGCTGTGGTGAGGCAGCACCGTTTGAGAAGGACGGTTTGCCGTATCTTGAGGTGCACCATGTTAAGCATTTAGCCCAGAAGGGTTCGGACCGTACCAGCAATGCTGTGGCGCTGTGTCCGAACTGTCATCGGCGTTGTCACCATTCGGGCGATAAGGATGAGTTCACCTTGTCGCTTTATACGAAGGTGAAGCGATTGAAGCGCGAGTAATAGCCGTCCGTTGTTCGACCTCATTGCATTGTTGGGGCTGGAATCGCCATCGCGAGCAAGCCCGCTCCCACAGGGGATCTGCGGCGGGTTTGGAAATTTCGGTATTACCAGGACCGCAGGAATATCCTGCGGCCCTTTTCTTTGGCCGTAACAAGGGCTACGAGGTCACCCCCCAACCCCACTAATCCGCCACGGACACACCGCCTCCCTCACCCCACTAGGCCCGACAATCTCCGGTGTCTGCCCCAGCGACCTCGCACTCAGCACACTTCCAACCCTCGCTATCAACTGATCAAACCCCAAACTCGCATCGTCCTGGTGAAGTTTGCGCAGTTGTTCCACCAGGGCGTAGGTGAAGGCGCCGTAGCTGTTGGAGCCGACCTGGTATTCGCTGGCTTTTTCGTTTTCTCTGGCGGCGTAGAGCATCAGGGGCATGTAGGGGCCGTGGTGGCCGTAGAGTTTGCCTTGGCGCAGCAGTTGGGCTTTTTTGTCGGGGCGCAGGCCGGTGGCGGCGCCTTGGGTGCTGCGGGTGCGGGTGAGTAGGCGGGATTTGCTGTCGTGTGCGCTGAAGTCGCGGCCGTCGCTGTCGGCGGCATACACCCGGCGGTCCCAGTCGCCGGCGTAGGGGTCCCAGCGCAGCATGCGGTGGCGGATGTCGTTGGGCGGGGTGATGCCGCGCACGCGGCCGGTGCCGCGGGTCATGCCGCCGGCGTAGCAGCAGTCGAACATCACCGTCAGTTTGGCGCCGTGGCCGTCCGGGTCGAACGGCAAGTGGCTGTAGAACTGACGGAACAGTTTGTCGGTGAAGTGGGTGCTTTCGTCGTCCCAGTCGAAGTCGTAGAGCACTAGGGTTTCGTCCATGCGGTCGGCTTCGCCACTGCTGCTGTAGGTCGGCAGTTGGGTGCCGTGGCCGGAATAGAACAGCACTCGCTCGTCTCCGGCGTGGGCGCCTTCCACTAACCATTCCAAGCGCTCGACGAAGTTTGCCCGCGTCGCTCGGGCGTCGTGCAGCAAACGAATGTCGCCGGCGTCGTAGCCGCTTTCCTGGAGCATGCGGCTGATCAGGTAGGTGTCGTTGATGCAACCGTCGAGGCGTGCGCTCGGGTCGGGGTAGTCGTTGATACCGACCACCAAGGCGCGACGTTTGCGTTGGCCGCTGCGGGACAGGAACGCCGGCACTTCCAGAATGCGTGCCGCCACCACGTCGCGGGCCAGTTGTGGCCAGAGGCTGATCTGGCTTGTCGGGGCTGACAAATAGGCCTGGGCTGCATGGTTGAGGTCGAGCAGGTCATCACGCAGCGGCACGCTGAACTCGGTTTGCAGGTCGATACGCGCCGAGTCCGGCGAAGTGATCGGCCGGGCCAGCAAGCCGTCGTTGGGGTTATACAGGTGGAACCAACGGCGGATGCCTCGACCGTTTTCGCTCAAGCGCATGACCCGCCCGCCCCACACTTCGCGCATCACCAGCGGCAGCGCAATGGGCGAGCCGAAGCTGACGAACACCCGGCCGTCGATGCGCTTGAGCGCCGAGCCTTTCTTGGCCACCGAGCGGCGCAAGGCGTCATAACCGATCAGGCTGCCCAGCCCTTGGGCGAAGATAATCTGCGGGTCGAACGCCTCGATTTTCGCCAACAGGTGCTGGGTCAGTGCGGTGCGCAAGTTGGCATCTTCGAGCCATTGCACAAGAGCGCCAACGGTGGTGCGCAGCATTTGATTGACCGGCAGGCCCCAACTGCCGAAGGTCTCGTCGGCCTTGCCACTGGCGTCTGCCCGCAACATCGCCAGGCCTCGGGTGATCTGGGCGAAGTCCGGCCCCTCCTTGAGCTGATCATCAAAGGGTAGAAAGTCGATGTCCTGGTCATCAATGACGCGACCGTTCTGCGCCAGTTGGCTGCGGATCAGCGTGCGCCACTGTTCCTGCCAGTTCGCGTCGGTGCAGCCCTGCCCGCTGGCGGCCTGGGTGAATCCCACACCGGGCAGGCAGAGGACTCGCAGTCGCGCGGGCGCAACACCCGGCCCCGGCTCAGCCTGCAAGGCTTTGCTGACAGGCTGCGCAGCGGCTGGAGCTGGGGCGGGTTGACTGTACGCGGTGACCATCAGGTCTTGCAGACGCCGCAGTTTCGCCTCCAGGTTGTCCGCGCTGGGCGCGGCGGACGTGAGGGCGGCCTGGCCGGGATCAACCAGTGCGCGGGTGCGGTTGTCGAGGAAATTGCTGACGCCTTGGGCGCTGTTCTTCCAGATCTGCTCCGGATCAAGGCCGTCGAGGTAACCCGTGGCGCTGTCCACCACCTGCCGGCTTTGGGTCGCAAGCTCAGACTCGATCAATGGCAGCCCGGCGCGGCTTGGCACTGCGGTGGGTGCCAATTGCAGCGCAGGGGTTACGCTGGCGGCAGCGCGCCAGATCGGCGCATTGCCGAAGTGCTGGGCCGCCACCACCCTCGGGCCGAGGGCGTTGCGCGGCAATTTGAAATGATCGCAAAGAAAGGCCAGCAGGCTGGTGTGATCGTAATGCTGCTGGTCAAGTGTACCCGTCCAGGGAATCAAACCCGGTTTAAGCCACGGCGATGCGAGGATCGCCGGCACACGAATGCCGAGTCGGGTGAAAGGGTTGGGCCAGTCGACATCAGACGTTGCATCAGGCGAAACACAGGTCGGTGGCACCACATGGTCATGAAAGCCACCGTGCTCGTCGTACAGCAGCACAAACAACGTCTTGTTCCACAGGTCCGTGTTGGCCGACAAGGCATTGAACACTTCGCCGACAAACTGATCGCCAAAGCGCAGGTCTTCCGGTGGATGATGCGACACGTTAGGCCCGAGTTTGCCGTTGAGCAGGCCATAGCTCGGCTCGATCCAGGACAGTTCGGGGAGTTTGTTACCGGCGACGTCCGACTTGAAGTCGTCGATGCTCAGATGCTGCAAACCACCCTTGACCAGTGCCGCCAACGGGATGGCACCGTCGGAATAAATGCGCACATCGTGGCCCTTGTCCCGCAGCAGCGAAAAAATACTGTCGCCGCCAAACTGCGCAATCAGGCTTTTGATACCGGCCAGCACGGTACCCGTGGACGGCATCAGCATGTGACCATTGCAACTGCCGAGCATGGCAAAAAAACGGTTCGGCCAGGTCGGGCCCGGCACCGACGCAAACCAGCGGTCGCACACGGTGAAGTTGCGCGCCAACCCCTGGATCGCCGGCAGCGGATCGGCGGCCGGCGTGGCGCCGAACGGGATGTAGTTCATCGCCCGCTGGGCCATGGATTGCGACCAGGTTTTGTACACCTTCAGGTCCGTGCGGGCCTTGTCGTAGGCGTCCTGCGCAAAGCCATCGAGCTTGGGTGCGGTCAGGCTGGTCTTGAGTGTCACGTCCAGTTGTTTCACCACATCGACGAACTCATGACCGAGGTCGAAACCTTCGCTGTCCTTCGCAGGTGTTGCCGGTGGCGAGGGTGCGGGCGGCGCCCACAGGGCGAAGTAGTCCGCTGTTTCCGGCGCTTGGGTGATCACGATCGAACTGCCACTGGCCAGCGTCAGGGGGTTGGTGCTGGGCGTGTGGCGGTCGATGCCCTCGCACGCGGGATTGATGCTGGTGTAATCCCCCAGCAAATGATCGAAGGAACGGTTTTCCATCATCAGCACGACGACGTGCTCAATCTCGGCGGGCCAGTTGTTCGGCATGTTGCGCTCCCTGCAGTGAAGTATCTGGTTTCGACGATTCTGGTTTCGAAGCGCTCAGGGCTTGGGCGGCTGGACGGTTTTGCTACCCGTCAGGCGAATCATCTGGCTCAACATCTTGAACCAGAAGTCGCCACCCAACGAGACCGCCAGCGCCGCCGTCATGACCCCAAGCAACCAGTAGCCGAACCAAACCGTTTTGTTTTTCTGATCGTGCTGTAAAAATGCTGGCCGGTTATTCCAACCGATAGCGCCCTGAGGCAACGCCTGCAAACTGCTCAACGCCGAGTCAAACTGGCACTGGGCTTTGTCGTCCCGGCTCGCGCAGACTTGATCGAGCGTAGCTGGCGAGTTGTCTTTCACCAGACTGCTGGCCATCTGCATGCCCGCCGCCCGCAAGGTGTCATTGCGCACCAGGCCTTGCATGAGGTCGAACGCGTTGACGTTGAGCACCAGGCAAATCACCAGCGAACAGGCCAGCGACACGACTTTGGCATTGCGCCGCGTCCAGCCTTCGGCGCGGTCCATGACCGCATTGATCCAGTGCTCCAACCTGGTTTTGAACGAGCACAGGAGTTCCTGTGCAGTCGTGACTTTGGCTTGGGCCGTTGTGAGTAGTGTCGAGAGTGCACGACGCAGATGGTCCGAGGGAATTTGTGCGATGCCCTTGGCCAGCGCTTCGTTGAGTTGCTCAAGGGGGATATCCAGCACCGTGGTGTCGTCCTGGCGCAACAGCAGATCGATGACGACCTGCGCCAACATTCCCGGGTCCAGGTAGCTGGGACGTTTGCCGGGCGGCGCCATGGCCTTGATCACCGGGTGATCGAGTACCTGCTGGAAGAAGTCCAGGTCCTTATCGGTCAGCGCTTTCAATTTGCC
>JAPLSD010000553.1 GCA_026398835.1 Pseudomonas sp. | reverse complement strand
TTGTTTTCGGCCTTGCGGCTGAAGTACCAGACCATGAAGGTGACAAGCGAGACGGCGAGCAGAATCAAGCTGGCCACGGCGTTGATTTCCGGTTTCACCCCCAGACGCACCGCCGAGAACACCTCCATCGGCAAGGTGGTCGATCCCGGGCCCGAGACGAAGCTGGCCAGCACCAAGTCATCCAGCGACAGGGCGAAGGACATCATGCCGCCGGCACCCAGGGATGGCGCGATCATCGGAATAGTGATCAGGAAGAACACTTTCAACGGCCGGGCGCCGAGGTCCATGGCCGCCTCTTCGATGGACAGGTCCAGCTCCCGCAAGCGTGCCGAGACCACCACCGCCACATAGGCTGCACAGAACGTGGTGTGGGCAATCCAGATGGTGACCAGGCCACGTTCCTGAGGCCAGCCGATCATCTGCGCCATGGCCACGAACAGCAGCAACAGCGACAGGCCGGTGATCACTTCAGGCATCACCAGAGGCGCGGTGACCAGGCCACCGAACAGCGTGCGGCCCTTGAAGCGGGTCACGCGGGTCAGCACAAATGCCGCCAGTGTGCCCAGCGCCACCGCCGCAATAGCCGTGTAGCAGGCGATTTCCAGCGAGCGCACCACCGAGCCCATCAGTTGCGTGTTGTCCAGCAGGCCTGCGTACCACTTTAAGGACCAGCCGCCCCACACCGTCACCAGCTTGGAAGCGTTGAACGAGTAAATGACCAGAATCAGCATCGGCAGGTAGATAAACAGCAGGCCGAGTACCAGCATCAGTCCTGAAAATCCGAAACGTTTCATGCCCGTCCCTCCATCTCTTTGGCTTGGCTGCGGTTGAAGAGAATGATCGGCACAATCAGGATCGCCAGCATGATCACTGCCAGGGCCGAGGCGACCGGCCAGTCGCGGTTGTTGAAGAACTCCTGCCACAGCACGCGGCCGATCATCAGGGTTTCCGGCCCGCCGAGCAGTTCCGGAATCACAAATTCACCGACCACCGGAATGAACACCAGCATGCAGCCGGCGACAATGCCGTTTTTGGCAAGCGGCACGGTGATTTTCCAGAAGTTGTTGAAGGTGCTGGAACCCAGGTCGGATGCCGCTTCAAGCAGGCTCTGATCATGCTTGACCAGGTTGGCATAGAGCGGCAGGACCATGAACGGCAGGTAGGCATACACCACCCCGATATACACCGCAGTGTTGGTGTTCAATATTTCTATCGGGTTCTGAGTGAGACCGGTCCACATCAGGAATGCGTTGAGCAGGCCGTTGTTGCTGAGGATGCCCATCCACGCATAGACGCGGATCAGGATTGCCGTCCAGGTCGGCATCATGATCAGCAGGATCAGCACCGTCTGTGCTTCCTTGCGGGCCTTGGAGATGCCATAGGCCATCGGGAAGCCAATCAACAGGCACATAAGGGTGCTGAAGAAGGCGACTTTCAGCGAGCCCAGGTAGGCAGAGATGTACAGCTCATCATCGGCCAACATCGCATAGTTACCGAGGTTCAACAGCAGTTGGAATTTCTGCTCGGCGAAGCTGTAGATCTCTGAGTAGGGTGGAATGGCCAAGGCTGCTTCGGAGAAGCTGATCTTCATTACCAGAAAGAACGGCAACATGAAGAACAGGCAGAGCCACAGGAAGGGAATACCGATGACGACTTTGCGACCACTCGGTATCAGGCTTTGAATCCGCATATTAAGAGTGGTCATGAGCGCAGTACCACGCCGCTGTCGTCTTCCCACCACACATAGACTTCGTCGTCCCACGTCGGGCGTGCGCCTCGGCGTTCAGCGTTGGCCATGAACGACTGAACGATCTTTCCGCCGGGCAGTTGCACGTAAAAGACCGAATGCCCACCCAGGTACGCAATGTCATGCACCTTGCCTTTGGACCAGTTGTACCGAGCGTCGGGTTTGAGCGTGGTCACCAGCAGTTTTTCCGGGCGAATGGCAAAGGTGACGGACTTGTCCTGAACCGAAGTGCTGACGCCGTGGCCCACGTAAATCTTCTGCTCCAGGTCCGGGCTCTGAATGATCGCGTGACCTTCCTGGTCTTCGGTGACGAAACCTTCGAACGCATTCACGTTGCCGATAAATTCGCAGACCATGCGGCTGACAGGCGCTTCGTAGATATCGACCGGGCTACCAATCTGGGCAATCCAGCCCAGGTGCATGATCGCAATGCGCTGGGCCATGGTCATGGCCTCTTCCTGATCGTGGGTCACCATGACGCAGGTCACGCCGACCCGCTCGATGATCTCGACCAGTTCGAGTTGCATCTGCGAGCGCAGCTTTTTATCCAGCGCGCCCATCGGCTCGTCGAGCAACAGCAGCTTGGGCCGTTTGGCCAGCGAACGTGCGAGCGCTACGCGTTGACGCTGACCACCGGAGAGCTGGTGGGGCTTGCGTCTGGCGTACTGGGTCATATGCACCAGCTTGAGCATTTCTTCGACGCGGGCTTCGATCTCGCTGGAGGGAAGCCGGTCCTGCTTCAGACCAAAGGCAATGTTCTGGGCCACGGTCATGTGGGGGAACAAGGCGTAGGACTGGAACATCATGTTGATCGGCCGCTCATAGGGCGGCATGTCGGTAATGTCTACGCCATCGAGGTAAATCCGCCCTTCGGTTGGGCGCTCGAAGCCTGCCAGCATGCGTAGTAGTGTTGATTTGCCGGATCCGGAACCGCCCAGCATCGCGAAGATTTCACCCTGGTGGATTTCCAGGGACACATCGTCAACGGCGGTTGTTTCGTCAAACTTCTTGGTTACGCGGTCGACTTTAACCAGCACCTTTTTCGGGTGCGGATTACCTTCAAGAGCCTTCCTGTAAGTGCTGGAGGCGTTTGCCATGTGAAACTCCCAACAGGTGTTAGTAGTCGGGCCAATACGGCCTGACTTAATAGGTGGATGACAAACCCGCACCAGGCGGGTTTATTCCGCGCGGCCTCCTGGCCACTTAACGCTGCTTCTTGTTCTCTGAACTTGCTCTGGCCGCTGTAGGTGGCGCGCGTCGGCGCACCGCCTGGGTCACAGTGGCGTGGGAATCAATGGGTGTTGTCTTGCTCGGGCAGTCGCCTGTCAGCGTGCATTACGACGCGCGGCACGTTGCCGGCACGCGTCGCCAAACGCCTGGAAAATACTCAAGTAAGGAGGGTTCGACTGGACCTGCCACTCCGGGTGCCATTGCACACCGACGGCGAATGCCTTGCTGCCTTCGATCGGCCCTCTATCAACAGAGAAGGCCTCAATCAGTCCATCGGGCGCGGTGGCTTCGACCCGTAATCCGGGAGCCAGCCTGTCGATGCCTTGGGAATGAATGGAATTGACCTGAATAACAGAGGGTAGGTCGAGTGCCGCAAACACGCCGCCAGGTTGAACATGGACCGCATGGGCCGCCGCGTACTGGACGTCGAGGCTGGCGTCATCGGCTTCGCGATGATCCATGAACGTGCCTGTCTCGTGCACCTTCTGATGAAGGCTGCCGCCGAACGCGACGTTCATTTCCTGGAAACCGCGGCAAATGCCGAGCACCGGAATGCCCGCAGCGACGGCTGCGCGTAACAGGGGGAGGGTAGTGCTGTCACGCTGAGGGTCGTGGGCAGTGCCCGCTTCGCTCGCGGTGCCTTGATAGTGGAACGGCTCCACATTGGAGGGCGATCCGGTAAACAACAGACCGTCCAGATGCTCGAGCAGCCCGTCTATATCGGTC
>JAPLSD010000091.1 GCA_026398835.1 Pseudomonas sp. | reverse complement strand
CGGGCTAGTAGTGGAGTGCCCTTAGAATGTGGGTGATGCCGGCGCGAATACTCTGCCATGGCAACCTGCCTCACAAGGGAGCAAATTGCATGCCAGTGCCCCGACTTGGGTTTTCTGCCCCAAACTCACGCATATAAACGTACAGAACGGGAAATTCGAGAAATTCGCGCACTGCAATGTAGCGCTTAAAATCTGAAATGCCCCGTTTTAGTGCGTATAGGTCTATCTGCATATTAACTGGTTAAACCTTGAGCAATTTCCGCTATAATCCGCGCCCCCCTTTTTCGGCTGGCCCTTCGCGCGCTGTTTTCATGAAATTAATCGTAAAAGTCTTCCCCGAAATCATCATCAAGAGCCGCCCGGTACGGATGCGTTTCATCCGCCAGTTGGCCAAAAACATCCGTGCCGTGCTCCGCGATCTGGACCCGGCTGTGGTGGTGAACGGTGTGTGGGACAACCTCGTCATGGAAACCCGTGTCAGCGAGCCGAAAGCCTTGAAGGACATGATGGATCGCCTGAGCTGCATGCCGGGCATCGCGCATTTCCTGCAGGTCGATGAGTACCCGTTGGGCGACTTCGACGACATCGTCGCCAAGTGCAAACAGCACTTCGGTGATGCCTTGTCGGGCAAGATCTTTTCAGTGCGCTGCAAGCGCGCCGGCAAGCACGAATTTACCTCGATGGAAGTCGAAAAATACGTCGGTAGCCAGCTGCGTCGTCAGTGCGGCGCTGCCGGAATTTCCCTGAAAGAGCCGGAAATTGAAGTGCGGATGGAAATTCGCGACCAACGGTTGTTTGTGATCCACAGCCAGCACAACAGCATCGGCGGCTATCCGCTGGGCGCCCTCGAACAGACCCTGGTATTGATGTCCGGCGGTTTCGATTCGACGGTGGCGGCTTACCAGATCATGCGCCGCGGGCTGATGAGCCATTTCTGCTTCTTCAATCTTGGCGGTCGTGCCCACGAGTTGGGCGTGATGGAAGTCGCGCACTTTATCTGGAAAAAGTACGGCAGCTCCCAACGCGTGCTATTTGTCAGCGTGCCGTTCGAGGAAGTGCTCGGAGAAATTCTCGGTAAAGTCGATAACAGTCATATGGGCGTAGTATTGAAGCGTATGATGTTGCGCGCTGCGTCCAGAATTGCCGATCGGCTGGAAATCGACGCGCTGGTGACCGGTGAGGCGATCTCCCAGGTTTCCAGCCAGACGCTGCCGAATCTATCGGTGATCGACTGCGTGACCGAGAAGCTGGTGCTACGCCCGCTGATCGCCAGTCACAAGCAGGACATCATTGATCTGGCGAACGAGATCGGCACTGCCGATTTCGCCAAGCACATGCCGGAATATTGCGGGGTGATTTCGGTCAACCCCAAGACCCACGCCAAGCGCAATCGCGTGGAGTACGAAGAACAGCAGTTCGATATGGCGGTGCTTGAGCGTGCGCTCGAGAACGCCAAACTGGTGCCAATCGATCGGGTTATCGATGAATTGGGCCAGGATTTGCAGGTCGAAGAAGTCAGTGAAGCGCTGGCCGGTCAGATCGTGATCGACATCCGTCATCCGGATGCTCAGGACGACGAGCCGCTGGTGCTGCCTGGCATCGAGGTACAAGCGATGCCGTTTTATGCATTGAACGCTCGTTTCAAGGAACTGGACCCTACTCGCCAGTACCTGTTGTATTGCGACAAAGGCGTGATGAGTCGCCTGCATGCCCACCATTTGCTCAGTGAGGGGCATGCCAATGTGCGCGTTTATCGACCGAGCTAAGAGCCCGGGGCTGTATGCCTGTGGCCTGCGTCACCGGCCCCCCGACGCCGCCGTCAAGCTGTAACGGCTTTGCCGGACTCTACTGTAAATGGCTGCCAAGACTTGTCAGCACACCGAATCCTCTGATCGAGATACACAAGTGATCGAAAATCTACGCAACATCGCCATCATTGCTCACGTTGACCATGGTAAAACCACCCTGGTAGACAAACTCTTGCGTCAATCCGGCACCCTGGAACGCGGCGAGCTCAACGACGAACGCGTGATGGACTCCAACGACCAGGAGAAAGAGCGCGGTATTACCATTTTGGCGAAAAACACCGCCATCAACTGGAACGGCTACCACATCAACATCGTGGACACCCCGGGCCACGCCGACTTCGGCGGCGAAGTTGAACGTGTAATGTCGATGGTTGACTCCGTTCTGCTGCTGGTTGACGCTCAAGACGGCCCTATGCCGCAAACCCGTTTCGTGACCAAGAAGGCTTTCGAAGCCGGCCTGCGTCCAATCGTGGTGATCAACAAGGTTGACCGTCCAGGCGCGCGTCCGGACTGGGTTCTGGATCAAATCTTCGACCTGTTCGACAACCTGGGTGCTACCGAAGAGCAACTCGACTTCCAAGTCGTTTACGCCTCGGCCCTGAACGGTATTGCCGGTCTGGAACACACCGCCATGGCGGAAGACATGACCCCGCTGTACCAGGCGATTGTCGACCACGTTCCGGCTCCAAAAGTCGACCGTGACGGTCCGTTCCAGATGCAAATCTCGGCACTGGACTACAACAGCTTCCTGGGTGTTATCGGCGTTGGCCGTATCGCTCGTGGTCGCGTCAAGCCGAACACTCAAGTTGTGGCCATCGACGTTGACGGCAAGCGCCGTAACGGTCGTATCCTCAAGCTGATGGGTCACCACGGTCTGCACCGTATCGACGTTGACGAAGCAGCTGCAGGCGACATCGTCTGCATCAGCGGCTTCGACCAACTGTTCATTTCCGACACTCTGTGCGACCCACTGAATGTTGAAGCGATGAAGCCGTTGACCGTTGACGAACCAACCGTTTCCATGACCTTCCAGGTAAACGACTCGCCTTTCTGTGGTAAAGAAGGCAAGTTCGTCACCAGCCGTAACATCAAGGAACGTCTGGACAAAGAACTGCTGTTCAACGTTGCTCTGCGCGTTGAAGAAGGCGACACCGCCGACAAGTTCAAAGTCTCCGGCCGTGGTGAGCTGCACCTCTCGGTACTGATCGAAACCATGCGTCGCGAAGGCTTCGAAATGGGTGTTGGTCGTCCGGAAGTGATCATCCGTATGGTTGACGGCGTGAAACACGAACCGTACGAAAACGTGACCATCGACCTGCCGGAAGAATCCCAGGGCGCGATCATGGAACAGATCGGTATCCGTAAAGGCGACCTGACCAACATGGTTCCGGATGGCAAAGGCCGCGTTCGCCTTGAGTACAACATCCCTGCCCGTGGTCTGATCGGTTTCCGTAACGAGTTCCTGACCCTGACTTCCGGTGCCGGCATCCTGACCAGCATCTTCGACCGTTACGACGTGATGAAGTCCGGCGACATGTCCGGCCGTCAGAACGGCGTGCTGGTTTCGGTTGCTACCGGTAAGGCTCTGACTTACTCGCTGGAAACCCTGCAGGCTCGTGGCAAGCTGTTCCTGGGCCACGGTGAAGACGTGTACGAAGGTCAAATCGTCGGCATCAACAGCCGCGACAACGACCTGGGTGTAAACCCAACCAAAGGCAAGAAGCTCGACAACATGCGTGCTTCCGGTAAAGACGAAACCATCGCACTGGTTCCGCCTATCCGCTTCACTCTGGAGCAAGCTCTGGAATTCGTTCAAGAAGACGAATTGTGTGAAGTGACGCCGAAGTCCATCCGTCTTCGTAAGAAGATCCTGGGCGAAAGCGAGCGCACCCGCGCTGCCAAGAAAAGCGGCAACTGATTCATTAGTTAGCTGTTAAAAAAACGCCCCCGACCGCAAGGTCGGGGGCGTTTTTGTTTGTCTGGAGATTTTGTAGCGTTTGTCAGACAGTGAGATTCTTGATCAAAACTTGTCTAGTGCCCTGCGGCTGGTGTCGCGCTCGACTTCTTTGGGCTTATACGCGCAAAACCCCGGCCGTGGGCCGATCTTCGGGTGGTTGCGGCAGGTGTCCGGGCGTTTTTCGTAAATGGTGCACAGACGGCTTTTGCGGTCCAGGTAAAGACAGTCGTTGTTGCTCATGCGCTGAAGTGTGAAGATTTCCGACTTCTGGTTGTAGCGCTCGACGATGCCTTCTTTTTGCAGACGCTTGGCGATGTTCTTCGGCGGGTCGCCGCGCTCGAACTCATCGACGATGCCAATGCGGATCAAGTCTTTGATCTTCACTTCGACCGGCAGGGTGCAACAGCTGGAAACACAGCCACCGCACATATGACTGGAGTATTTCGCCCAGGTATCGAGTCGGTCGATTTCCGCGGCGGCGATCAGTTGGGGCTTCATCAGGTGTGTTTCCAGGGGGTGTATCAGGGCGCGCGATGATACCGGGGTTGGTGGATGCGTGAACAACCATTTGCCGGTTTTTCGTCCGCTCAGGGCATTTAGGGCAAATCGGCACGGCATCTGCATCTTTTTAGGGCGTTACCTGCCGGGACAAAAAGCTTTACATGGGCAATTGAAAAAACTGCCGAACCAGAGCCTTTGCCTCGTGTCAGACCGACTAGGCTCAAGCAATTCCATGCTCGCTCCTTCTATCTCGCTCGAGGTCGCATCGATGTCTCAGGAACCGCTTGTACGAGAAGCTGAGGTGGCCGCATTTCGCGACGCCGTCTTGACCAAGCTCACCTACGCGGTGGGTAAAGACCCGGATCACGCGTTTGATCATGACTGGTTCGAAGCCATTGCTTTGGCAGCACGGGACCACATGGTCGAACACTGGATGGACCACACGCGCCAGATCTACCGCAAGGGTCAGAAACGTGTGTACTACCTCTCCCTGGAGTTTTTGATCGGTCGTCTGCTCTACGACAGTCTGAGTAACCTCGGGCTGCTGGACGTGGCGCGGGACGCCATGACCGAACTGGGCGTCGACCTTGAGCGCATTCGTCTGCTGGAACCAGACGCGGCGTTAGGCAATGGTGGTCTTGGCCGATTGGCCGCCTGTTTCATGGAAAGCATGTCCACACTCGGTATTGCCGGCCATGGTTACGGTATTCGTTATGAGCACGGACTGTTCCGCCAGGCCGTAGTCGATGGCTGGCAGCAGGAGCAGACCGAGCACTGGCTGGATTTCGGCAACCCTTGGGAGTTCGAGCGGGCTGAGGTGATCTACCCGATTGGCTTCGGCGGCAGCGTCGAGACGGTGCAGGATGAAACCGGCAAGACCATGCAAGTCTGGCACCCGGCGGAAACCGTGCGGGCGGTGGCCTATGACACGCCGGTGGTCGGTTGGCGCGGTGCCAGCGTCAACACCCTGCGATTGTGGCGGGCGCGGGCGATGGAAGACCTGCACCTGGAGCGCTTCAATGCGGGCGACCACTTGGGCGCGGTAGCCGAGGTGGCGCGGGCAGAAAGTATCTCTCGCGTACTCTATCCGGCCGACAGCACCGATGCGGGACAAGAGCTGCGGCTGCGTCAGGAATATTTCTTTGTCTCGGCATCCCTGCAGGATTTGTTGCGTCGGCACAAGAACATGCATGGCTCGGTGTTGAGTCTTGGTGAGCATGCCGCGATCCAGCTCAATGACACCCATCCTTCGATTGCTGTGGCCGAGCTGATGCGCCAGTTGGTCGACTTGCACGACATCGCATGGGACGCGGCCTGGCAGGTCACCGTCGACACGCTGTCCTACACCAACCACACGTTGCTGCCCGAGGCGCTGGAAACCTGGCCGGTGGGGCTGATGGAGCGGATGCTGCCGCGGCACATGCAGATCATTTACCTGATCAACGCCCAGCACATTGACTCGCTGCGGGCCAAGGGCATTCACGACTTCGACGTGTTACGCGCGGTATCGCTGATCGAGGAGGACAACGGTCGCCGGGTCCGCATGGGCAACCTGGCGTTTCTCGGCTCCCACAGCGTCAACGGTGTGTCCGGTCTGCATACTCAATTGATGCGCAGCACAGTGTTTTCCGAACTGCATAAGCTCTATCCGGAACGGATCAACAACAAGACCAACGGCATCACCTTCCGCCGCTGGCTGTACCAGGCCAACCCGGAACTGACCGCGATGATGGTCGAGGCGTTGGGTCCTGATCTGCTGGATAACCCCGAGCAACGCCTGGTTGAACTGGAGCCGTTCGCCGAGAAATCAGCGTTCCGCAAGCAGTTCGCCGAGCAGCGCCTGCACAGTAAAAGGGCTTTGGCCCAAATCATCCATGATCAGCTGGGCATCGCCGTCAACCCGGCGGCCATGTTCGATGTACAGGTCAAACGTATTCACGAATACAAACGCCAATTGCTCAACCTGCTGCACACGGTGGCGCTCTATCAGGCCATCCGTGCAGAGCCGGAAACCGATTGGGTGCCGCGGGTGAAGATCTTCGCCGGCAAAGCTGCAGCCAGTTATCACCAGGCCAAGTTGATCATCAAACTGACCAACGACATCGCCCGCACGGTAAACAACGACCCGACCGTGCGCGGCCTGCTCAAGGTGGTGTTCCTGCCCAACTACAACGTCAGCCTGGCGGAAAGCATCATTCCGGCGGCCGATTTGTCGGAGCAGATATCCACCGCCGGTTTCGAAGCATCGGGCACCAGTAATATGAAGTTCGGCCTCAACGGCGCACTGACCATCGGCACGCTGGACGGTGCCAACGTGGAAATGTGCGAGCGTATCGGTGCGGAGCACATGTTTATCTTTGGCCTCACCGCCCAGCAGGTCGAAGCGCGCAAACGTAACAGCGAGTTCAACGCGACTCCTGATATCGCTGCCTCCCATCGGCTCAACGATGTG
>JAPLSD010000611.1 GCA_026398835.1 Pseudomonas sp. | reverse complement strand
GCGTCCACAGAAAAAACCATGACTTTCCTGGTACAAGGGCGAATAGGACAGCCCAGGTACGCGAAAAGGGAAATGCCCGATCGCCAGATGCAGGCGGCCATCGAGTACCTTCTCCTCCAGCTCCGCGGGCGTACCGATGTAAACATGCAAGTGCACCTCGTGGCCACGTTGCACAAAACGCTGGGTGGTCAGCTTCAGCGGGCAACCGGGGTCAGTAATGGTGCTGTCAATCACTCCGAATTTGAGGGTGCCACTCACCTGACGTTTCAGTACGTCGGCATCCACACAAAAGTCCTCCACCGCGCCCAGCAGACGCTGGGTAGCTTCGTATATCGCCTCTCCCTGCTCGGTCAGGCGAAAACCGCTGCGACCACGCTCGCACAGTTTGACCCCAAGCCGGGTCTCGAGATGTGCCATTTGCTCGCTGATAGTGGACTGAGCGGTGTTCAGCGTAGCCTGAGCAGCGGAAAAACCACCGCTCTTGACGATAGTATTGAACACTCTGAGCAGTTTCAGGTCGACGTCGTGCAACTGAATCATTACGGACCTCTTGTTCGGGGACGCATCGGAATTTGCGATTGACGCAGTCTATGATCATCATTTCTCCAGGCCCACGTAAAGCCGAAAGTGCAGTTGAGTGCGACAGGTTTTTGAGCGTATGACATCCGGAAAGCATCCAGCCCTGCTTTCGTTCGCGGCTGTGGTTCGACGATGTCGAAATGACGTGATGTACTGGCAGGACGAAGACATGCGCATCGTGGATGTAGGTGACGCAGGTATCGTTAATACCGATATGAATAGACGCAATGCCGGGATGATGGGGCCGCAGGTGAGCTAATCGGGGGTTATCCCCGGTTTACGTTTTCCGGGATATCCGGGAGGGTGCCATGGCAGCTGTTACCGATACGCTGAAGCTGTTTCTCGCCGGCGACGTCATGACCGCCCGCGGCATCGACTCAGTACTGCCGCATCCTGGCGATCCGCGGCTTTACGAAGCTTACGTCAAGAATGCCGGCGATTACGTCCGGCTGGCAGAAAGACTCAATGGCGCGATTCCCCGCCCAGTCGATTTCACCTATGTCTGGGGCGCTGCGCTGGATGAGTTCGAACTTCGCCAGCCACACGCACGCATCATCAATCTGGAAACTGCGGTGTCCCGCCGTGGACGACCGGAGCAAAAGGGCATCAATTACCGCATGAGCCCGGAGAACTTCCCGGTCATCAGCGCAGCCGGCATCGACTGCTGCGTGCTGGCCAACAACCATGTGCTGGACTGGGGGGTAGCCGGCCTGGCCGATACGCTGGACACCCTATTGAACAACGGTATGTGCAGCACCGGCGCCGGGCACAACCGGCAATCTGCCGAAGCACCCGCCGTGCTGCCGCAGCCTGGCGGGCGGCGCTTGCTGGTGTTTGGCCTCGGCGCACCCGACAGCGGCATTGCGCCGGACTGGGCCGCCACGGATAGGCGCGCAGGTGTCGCGCGGCTGGAGGATCTGTCGATGCAAAGCCTGCGCCCTGTGGCCAAACGGATTCTCGAGGGCAAAAAACCGGGGGATCTGGTGGTCGCCTCCATTCACTGGGGCGGCAACTGGGGGTTCGATATCCCGCGGGAGCAGGTCCGGTTCGCCCATGCCTTGATCGACGAGGCCGGAGTTGACGTGGTGCACGGGCATTCCTCGCACCACGTCAAGGGCATCGAGGTGTACCGCCAACGCCTGATTCTCTATGGCTGCGGTGATCTCCTGAACGATTACGAAGGCATCGAGGACCACACCGCCTTTCGCGGCGACCTGGGGCTTCTATACTTTGCCTCGCTGGACCCGGGCGGGCACCTGCAGTCGCTGGACCTGATACCCACCCGCCTGCGTCGCTTTCGCATCTGTCACGCCGAAGGGGATGACCGTCAATGGCTGCACGACACCATTTCTCGCGAGTGCGCACGCTTGGGCAGCAGCATCCGGCTGGGCGCGAAAAATGCCTTCGAATTGCGTTGGTAGGAGCTCTTCATCGAGCAGCCGTGCCAGTTAAAAGTCGGCCCGACTTCAATCAATGTCTGAACTCGAGTTTTCTAACTATCAGCAGACCGCTGAAGTTGGTCAGGGGTAAATGTTCGATCACCCTCAGCCAATGCTTTGTTACGGGTCATTCATGCCGAATGTGGGTGGCATTACCCATTACAGGGCCCATGGAAAGTTGAGGTGTGACGCAATCCACGGGGCAGCCTCAACCAATCCCCAATTGATCAGAAGGCAGATGATGACGAAGACAATCAAGAATCTGCGGGTGGTCCAATTATCCATTTAACCCTCCTCGCTACAGCAACTGACCTTATTGTTAGTCAAGTGTGT
>JAPLSD010000481.1 GCA_026398835.1 Pseudomonas sp. | reverse complement strand
TTGAATCTGCTCGGTGCTGATGGTGCGCGGGTCGACTTCGATGGAGAACTCGTGGTCATCGCTGTCATCCATGTCAAACGCTTGATGCAGGCAGTCCATCAGGTCAGCCAGCTGCTCACCAGTCAAATAGGTCGGCGTGCCACCGCCCAGGTGCAGTTGCGTGAGTTTGCGCGTGCTGTCGAACAACGCCGCCTGCATAACGATTTCACGCTTGAGGTACGTCAGGTACTCGACGGCGCGATGGGTTTTCTGGGTGATGATTTTGTTGCAGGCGCAGTAGTAGCAAAGGCTCTTGCAAAACGGAATGTGGATATACACCGACAGTGGTTTGGGAACGGCGGCCTGGTTGCTGTCCTGGGCGGCACGTTGATAATCGTCGACGGCAAACGCCTGATGGAACTGTGGAGCGGTGGGATAAGAGGTATAGCGCGGCCCTGGGCGGTCATACTTTTCGACCAGGGCTCGATTGAAATCAAACGAAGGTTTCATGATCAATCAACTCGCAGTTGGGTTAATGCCTTGCTCTGCCCAAATCCTTTTCAAACAGGTTGCAGATGGCATCCACTTCCGGCCGACCGGCGGGAAGAATGCTAATGAAACGCTCCGACAGCTCAATCAGCCCGTCCCGACTCAATTGCTCCAGCAAAGGCCAGGCTGATGAAAAGTACTTGCGAAAAATCAGTCCATAACGCGTTTCGATGGCCTGGATATCCAGCTCCAGGTCACATGCCAGGCGCTCCATGACCATTTGCCTGACCTGATCACCCGCCTCACAGCGCCAGCCACGACACGTCGGCAATTGGCCCATGTCCAGTTGCTGCTGATAACGCTCAAGATCGTCAGTGTTTTGCGCATACAAATCGTCGATCTGGCTGATGGCGCCCATCCCGAACCCGACGTGATCGCAATAGCCATGACTGGTAAAACCCTGACAGTTGCGGCGTAACCGGCCTCTTTCCTGA
The DNA here is from genome assembly GCA_026398835.1 of Pseudomonas sp. GTDB lineage: Bacteria > Pseudomonadota > Gammaproteobacteria > Pseudomonadales > Pseudomonadaceae > Aquipseudomonas. The sequence continues at coordinate 1,745 of JAPLSD010000481.1, read as the reverse complement.
GCGATCGCCAGATCATCATCGGGCCTGACAAACTGCCCCATACCGATGTAGTGATATCCCGCTGCGATCGGCTGTTCAAAGCAGATCTGGCGCATCGCGCCTTTATCGTCCTCGCTGCACAGTTCGCGGGCGGAGTCCCCGATCACCGGCCGATAGCGTTGTGGTGGCCGGGCATAATCGAACACCAACAGCCTGTCTGGCTCCAGCTCGATAATGGTCGCCAGCTTCAGCGCGAAGCTCGAAGGTGTCTGCCATGCATGGCCATAGCCCAGATCTACGTTGATTGAGCGATAGCCAAAGGTGCGAGCGGCGTCGATAAGCGAATGAATCGGAGCCGGGTTCTGGTAGCAGGCCTCTGACATTTCACTGTCCGCGCCGATATCCGGAACGCCGATACTGACGTGATTGAAACCCTGGTCGCGCAATAAGCCCATGGTCGACCAGTCGGTATGGTGAAGATCCACCTCAACGCTGTAGTCGCCGCACTCATATTCGAGAAAGTTGAACCGACTGCGCAGATGACTCATCAGCCGCTGCAGATGGACAATGGAGGGTGTTCCACCGCCCAGATGGAATTGCTCAACCCGCTGCTCCGCCCCCAGGTGACAACCGACCAGGTCGATCTCACGCTCCAGGCGCTGAAGATACTGTTCGATACTGCTGCGCTCACACGCGATATTGCCCGGAGAACACAAGGAAGGTTTCAGGTTGGAGGGTAACTGCACGTTCAAGGACAGCGGGCGCTGCTTCTGGCGACTGCCGCGCAATGCACGAAGCAAATCCAGAGAGCCGATACCGCCATGAAATTTTTGGGTGTCGGCATGGCAGTTGGGGTCGAGCACGCCTTGATCGCGCCGAATGATCAGCTCGCTGGGGTTGTGAAAGAAATCGAGCATCACTGTCTCCGAGACTGGCTACGGATGGCCAGTGTCCGGGTTTACCGATTGATGCTCCTTGATTTGTATCAAGCACAGGTGAAGCGCCTGGAGAACGCGACAGTCGGTCGAGCCCAAGTCACCACGTCAGGTAGAACATGCCCTTGGCCAACAGCACGATTGCAACCATATGGCAGAACAGACTGCCATGGATGAAATGCAGGTATCGGGCGTTCATCCGCTCACTTCTAAACAGAAACATGGCCCCCAAAAAGTGCAGCAACACACTAACGGCGAGAATGATCTTCAACGTCAACAAGGTCCCAAACGATGAGGCCAGTGGCGAAGCAAGGGCTGGTAAATAGCGTAGCCAGACCATGCCTAGCCCCGCGCCAAACAACACCAGCAAGACCCAAGGCATCAGCGTGCGGGCCCGGCGGCCAATACCCTGCTCGACCAGGAGCATCACCTTGGCAGATAACTGTTTGCGGATACTTTCCAGGAACAGCACTTCGAAAAACACCGTACCGATAAAGATCAGTGCGGCGAATAAATGCAGGGTCAACAGGAATGGGTAGATCATGGTCTTCTCGACTTCAGTTCGGCGAACTTGCAACGGACCACAAGACTCAAGGCATTGTCATGCCCCGACGCTCGGCTCGACCTTGACGCTGATCAACATCAGGTGCGATTGCCTGTTGAATTGGCCCGCCGCCGCCCACTTTTCTTGCGCGCAAAACAAAACCCCTACCTGCAGATGCAGATAGGGGTTTCGGAAGTTAATCTTGACGATGACCTACTCTCACATGGGGAAACCCCACACTACCATCGGCGATGCATCGTTTCACTGCTGAGTTCGGGATGGGATCA
>JAPLSD010000512.1 GCA_026398835.1 Pseudomonas sp. | reverse complement strand
CGCGGTCAGTGCCAGTCGGCGAGCCTGGGTCAGACCAATGCGCTTGACCACGAACGGCGCGATTTGCGCTGGCAGCAAGCCGAGGCTGGTTTCCGGCATGCCAAATTGCGCTTGATGATCGGCCATCGCGATATCGCTGACGCAAGCCAGGCCAAAACCACCGCCCAGAACGGCGCCTTGCAACACCGTGATCACCACTTGCGGCGCTTGTTCAGTCTCTTCCAGCAGGGCTCCAAAGGCGCGGTTCAGCTCGCGATAAGCCGCCGGACCCTGGCTGCGGGCGTTGGCCATGTCTTTCACGTCAGCGCCGGCCGAGAAGTGGCCACCGGCGCCGCTGATGACCAGCGCGCGCATCTGGCGGTCATCACGCACCGCGGCCAGCACGGCACGCAACTCCGCGACCATTTGCAGACTCATGGCATTGCGGCTTTCAGGTCGGTTCAAGGTGATATGCAACACGCCGCTGTGGGGCTCCAGCAACAGCGTTTCGCAGGCGGGTAGTGGGCTCATGGTTTTTTCCCCGGCAGGATACCCATTAGTTTGCAGATGATGCCCAGCATGATTTCATCGGCACCGCCACCAATCGAAACCAGCCGCACATCGCGATAAGCCCGGGCTACCGGGTTGTCCCACATGAAGCCCATGCCGCCCCAGTATTGCAGGCAACTGTCGCTGACTTCCCGGCCCAGCCGTCCAGCCTTGAGCTTGGCCATGGAGGCGAGTCGAGTGACGTCCTGACCTTTGATGTATTGCTCGGCGGCCTGATAGACCAGCGCTCGCAGGCATTCGATTTCGGTTTGCAGCTCGGCCAGGCGGAAATGGATTACCTGATTGTCGATCAGGGCGTTGCCAAACGTCTTGCGCTCCTTGCAATACTCGATGGTGCTGTCGACGCAGTATTCCAGGCCTTTGATCATGTTCGCCGCACCGAACAGCCGTTCCTCCTGGAACTGCAGCATCTGCATCATGAACCCCGCGCCTTCATGACCGATGCGGTTGCGTTGGGGCACGCGCACGTTGTCGAAAAACACCTGAGCGGTTTCCGAGCTGCGCATGCCGAGCTTGTCCAGGTGCGAGCTGAGGCTGATGCCGGGGCTGTTCATCGGCACCATGATCAGCGATTTGTTGACGTGGGGTTTGTCGTCCGAGGTGTTGGCCAGCAGGCAGATGAAATCGGCGCTCGGCGAGTTGGTGATCCACATTTTGCTGCCGTTGATCACATAGTCGTCGCCGTCCTTGCGGGCGGTGGTTTTCAGCCCGGCAACGTCGGAACCGGCGCCGACTTCGGAGACGCCGATGCAGCCGACGTATTCGCCACTGATGGCCGGGCGCAGGAACTCTTCACGCAACTCATCGGAGCCGAAGCGCGCGAGCGCCGGAGTGCACATGTCGGTCTGCACGCCGATGGACATCGGGATGCCGCCGCAATGGATGGTGCCGAACTCTTCGGCGGCGACGATCGAATAGCTGTAATCGAGGCCCATGCCGCCGAATTTTTCCGGTTTTGAAATCCCCAGCAAACCCAAGTCGCCGGCCTTGCGGAAAATCTCATGGATCGGAAAACGCCCGGCCTTCTCCCACTCATCAACGTGAGGATTGATCTCGCGATCGACAAAATTGCGTACCGTGCGACGCAGTTCTTCGTGTTCCTGGGTGAAGATCATTTTTTATTGTTCTCCTGATCAAAAACGCGCCACACCAAAGCTATTGGGTTGTAGTTGACGCACCTGCGCCTCGTGACAAATATCCAGCAGATAACCCAACAAAATCCGCGTATCCCGTGGATCGATCAGACCGTCGTCCCACAGGTTGGCGCTGCCGTACAGTGCAGTGGACTGGCTGTCGAGTTTTTGCGCGGTGACCTGCTCGAGCATGTCGAGCATCTTCGGGTCGGCGATCAAGCCGTCCTTGGCCTGCTTGGCTTCGGTGACGATGCGCAGTACCTTGCCGGCCTGGGCGCCGCCCATCACTGCGGTGCGGCTGTTGGGCCAGGCGAAAATGAAGCGTGGGTCGAGGCCGCGGCCGCACATTGCGTAATTGCCCGCGCCGTAAGAACCGCCGACGACGATCGTCAGTTTCGGTACGCGGGCATTGGCCACCGCCTGGATCATCTTCGCGCCGTGTTTGATCACACCCTGTTGTTCCGACTCGGTGCCGACCATGAATCCTGTGGTGTTGTGGAAGAACAGCAGTGGCGTCTGGCTCTGGTCGCAGAGCTGAATGAACTGTGCGGCCTTGCTCGCGCCTTTCGGGGTGATAGGGCCGTTGTTGCCGATAAAGCCACAGGGCCGGCCCTGG
>JAPLSD010000106.1 GCA_026398835.1 Pseudomonas sp. | reverse complement strand
GTACGGGCCTGGTCGAGCAAGTCGAGGGTGGCCGTCGGCGCGCCGGGCTTGGTGTTGGAGTTGAAGAAGCGACCGAAGGCGACATAGCTGGCGCCTTCTTTGGCGGCTTGTTCGGCGAGTTCGAGTTGACCGTGGCAGGTCGAGCCGATGATCGCGTTGCGCCCGAGTAGAGCGCGGGCGGGTGTCAACGGGCCATCGGTTTGACCCAAATGAACGCCGACCCCAAGGCGCGCGGCCAATTCGGCATCGTCATTGATGATCAAGTGGGCGTTGTATTGCTCGCACAGCGTACGCAGGGTTTCGGCTTCGCGCAGGCGACGGGCTTCGTCGGTGCTCTTGTCGCGGTACTGCAGCAGCGTGACGCCGCCATCGAGTGCCGCTTCCACATAGGGCAGGAATTTGCCGGCCAACAGTTGGCTGTCAGTAATAGCGTACAGGCCTCGTAGTTTCATCGAACAAGCCTCATGGCGTTACGAGCAAAAATCCAGTGGTAGACGACGCGGGACGAACTGGCCTTTGCCAAGTTGTTCGGCATCACGCAGCGTGCGCCAAGTGTAATTGAGTGCTGATTGCACAGCGCTGGCGAGGTTTTCGCCCAGCGCCAGACGACCGGCCAAAGCGCTGGCCAGGGTGCAGCCGGAGCCGTGATAACTGCCCGGCAAACGTTGGCAAGTATAGGTCTGGCGGCTGCCGTCGCGGCTGTAGAGGCGATTATGGACTTCATGCTCATCGCCATGGCCGCCGGTGATCAATAGGTGTTTGCAGTAGGGCAGGAGTTTTTCTGCGCACTCGTCAGGGGTGCCCTCAGGCAGTTCAGCGAGGATGCGGGCTTCGGGGAGGTTGGGGGTGGCGATGGTCGCCAGCGGCAGCAGTCGCTCGCGCATGGCATAGCCGACTTCGTCTTTACCCAGTCGACCGCCACCACCGGCACGCAACACCGGGTCGCAGACCAGCGGCAGATGTGGATGCGCCTGGAGCAGTTCGACCACCGTGTCGACCATTTCCAGAGACCCGAGCATGCCCAGCTTGACTGCCGCGACGGTCGAATCGTTGAGCACGGCGTTGGCCTGAGCCAATACCCACTCGCGATCGAGCACGCGGAAATCGCTGACATTGACGGTGTCTTGCACGGTCAGAGCGGTGATTGCAGGAGCTGCATGACATCCCTGAGCGAGCAGGGCTTCGATATCTGCCTGCAAGCCGGCGCCACCACTTGGGTCGTGGCCGGAGAGACAGAGGACAACGGGGCGAGAGCTGTAGATATTCATGGTGCGCGAGCTTACCACCAAACGCTTTTTTTCGGGGCAGTGGCCGGCCCTATAAAGATGGCGGGCGAATGCAAAACTGTAGGAGCCGAGCTTGCTCGCGATGGACTTGAAGCTGACGCATTTCGTCAGGAAGCACGCGTAATCGTTAACGACCATCGCGAGCAAGCTCGGCTCCTACAAAGGCATGTAGCGACAGTTGCTTGCACGGGCTTTATCACAACCTGATCAGACAAACAGCTCTAGATCAACAGATTGCGCTGAGACGCCCGTTCTAGAGCCCTTAAACTAAAATTTTCGATGGTGCTCAATGGCCATCTACGGCTATGCTAGTGTGGATCCAAACCAATAACAGGTAATGCCGGTTTTACGTCTACTCAAAGGGAATGGGGGGCTTCCTGACTCAACCGGACAGGCCACGCTGGGGCTCTATGCGCTATTTGCTGATGTTGCTGTTGAGCTTGCCGATGCTGGCTGG
>JAPLSD010000298.1 GCA_026398835.1 Pseudomonas sp. | reverse complement strand
GGCGATAGCCGCAGAGTCGTTATCGGCCATGGCTTCGAGCACTTCATCGAGCTCTTCACGAACCTTGTCGATTACCGGCAAGGCGTCAGGCCAGTCGAAACCGACCTGAGCTGCACGCTTCTGTAATTTCGCCGCTCGGGACAACGCAGGCAGCGCACCGGGCACATCATCGAGCAAGGATAATTGCTGCGGAGCGTGGGACCTCTCGGCCCGCTCCTCGGCTTTGATCTCTTCCCAGCGCTGCTTGACCTGCTCTTCGTCGAGCCGCGCAATATCCAGCGGCGCATACAGATCGTCGGTCGGGAACACATGGGGATGACGCCGAATCAGCTTGCGGGTAATGCTGTCGACAACACCGTCGAATTCGAAACGCCCTTCTTCCCGGGCCAACTGGCTGTAATAAACCACTTGGAACAGCAAGTCACCCAGCTCGCCCTGGAGGTGATCGAAATCACCGCGCTCGATGGCGTCAGCAACCTCGTAGGCTTCTTCCAGGGTGTGAGGGACGATGGTCTCGTAAGTCTGTTTGATATCCCAAGGGCAGCCGTACTGCGGATCCCGCAGACGGCTCATCAGGTGCAACAAGTCTTCAAGGTTGTACATCGATTTCATGGCGTCCGGTTACGGCGGGTTTCAATGATGTTCGGCAATTGGGAAATACGCCCCAACAACCGCCCCAACGCATCCAGCCCCGGAATTTCGATGGTCAAGGACATCAACGCTGTGTTGTCTTCCTTGTTCGAACGGGTGTTGACCGCCAGGACGTTGATCCGCTCGTTGAGCAGAACTTGCGAGACGTCACGCAGCAATCCAGAACGATCGTAGGCACGAATGATGATGTCGACCGGATAGGTCAACACCGGCACCGGGCCCCAACTGACCTGAATGATCCGCTCCGGCTCACGACTGCCCAATTGCAGCACCGACGCACAGTCCTGACGGTGAATGCTGACTCCCCGGCCCTGAGTGATGTAACCGACGATCGCATCCCCCGGTAGCGGCTGGCAGCAGCCAGCCATTTGGGTCATCAGGTTGCCGACGCCCTGGATCTGGATGTCGCCGCGCTTGCCGGGCTTGTAACCCGTGGCCTTGCGCGGAATCAGCTCCAGCTGCTCGTTGCCGCGTTCCGGCTCGACCAGTTGCTGGGCCAGATTAACCAACTGCGCCAGGCGCAAATCACCGGCGCCCAACGCGGCGAACATGTCCTCGGCGATTTTCATGTTGGCCTTTTCGGCCAGCTTGTCGAAATCAACCTGCGGCAAGCCCAGACGACCCAACTCACGCTCAAGCAAGGTTTTACCGGCGGCCACGTTTTGATCACGAGCCTGCAACTTGAACCAGTGGACGATCTTCGCTCGGGCCCGCGAGGTGGTGATGTAACCCAGGTTCGGGTTCAGCCAGTCGCGACTCGGCGTGCCGTGCTTGCTGGTGATGATCTCGACCTGTTCACCGGTCTGCAGACTGTAGTTGAGCGGGACGATTCGCCCGTTGATCTTCGCGCCGCGGCAGTTGTGACCGATTTCGGTGTGCACGCGGTAGGCGAAGTCCAGCGGCGTTGCGCCTTTGGGCAAGTCGATGGCGTGGCCGTCCGGAGTGAAGATGTACACCCGGTCCGGCTCGATATCGACCCGCAGCTGTTCGGCCAGACCACCGATGTCCCCCAACTCCTCGTGCCACTCGAGTACCTGCCGCAGCCAGGAAATTTTCTCTTCGTAGTGATTGGAGCCGGATTTGACGTCGGTACCTTTGTAACGCCAGTGGGCGCAAACGCCCAGCTCGGCCTCTTCGTGCATCGCGTGGGTACGAATCTGGACTTCCAGCACCTTGCCTTCAGGACCTATCACCGCCGTATGCAGCGAGCGATAGCCGTTCTCTTTAGGGTTGGCGATGTAGTCGTCGAACTCTTTCGGGATGTGCCGCCACAAGGTATGGACGATGCCCAGCGCGGTGTAGCAGTCGCGCATTTCCGGCACTAGCACGCGCACGGCGCGCACGTCATAAATCTGGCTGAACTCCAGACCCTTGCGCTGCATTTTGCGCCAGATCGAATAGATGTGTTTGGCCCGACCGCTGATATCAGCGTCGACGCCAGTGGCCTGCAATTCGTTCTGCAATTGGTTCATCACATCGGTGATGAAGCGCTCGCGATCGAGGCGACGCTCATGCAGCAACTTGGCAATTTGCTTGTACTGATCGGGCTCCAGGTAACGGAAGGACAAATCCTCCAGCTCCCATTTGATATGCCCGATACCGAGACGGTGAGCCAAGGGTGCATAGATGTCGAAGACTTCCCGGGCGACCCGGTTGCGTTTTTCGTCATCGGCGGTTTTCACCGCACGAATCGCGCAGGTACGTTCAGCCAGCTTGATCAGCGCGACGCGAACGTCGTCGACCATGGCCACCAGCATCTTGCGAAGGTTTTCGACCTGCCCCTGGGTGCCGAGCACCAACGACTGGCGCGGGCTCAAACTGGCACTGATCGCGGCCATGCGCAGCACGCCGTCGATCAGCTTGGCCACCACCGGGCCGAAACGTTGACTGACCACCGGTAACTGGATCTGACCTTCGCGGACACCGCGGTAAAGCACCGCAGCCACCAGCGAATCCTGGTCCAGTTTGAGGTCAGCGAGAATTTCTGCGATTTCCAGACCGGTACGGAAACTTGACATCCCCTCGGCCCAGAGATTCTTCGCCGCATTGTCTTGCTGTTCAGCCTCGCGAGCGAACTCGCAGGCTTCTTTCAAGGCTTCGCGGTCCAGCGCCAGATCGACACTGACCGCATGATCGAGCCATGCCTCGAGATTGATACTGCCGTCGGTGTTGATCGGCTGGTGTGCTCTCACCTGTACCATCTTGCTTACCTTCCCTACGACGCACATTCAATGCGTCAAAATCGCTGACCTTCGTTGCCAATGTTCCCTCGCTGGGCTGGCGAGGGGTCATGCATTAGCGGGCCAGTCGGACCAGACGAGCCATCCTAGCTCGCTTCAAATAACGCCATGGCCTCGACATGTGCCGTCTGAGGAAACATATCGAGGATCCCGGCACGTTTTAACCGGTAGCCCTGCTTGATCAATTCAACCGTGTCGCGCGCCAGAGTTGCCGGGTTGCACGACACGTAAACCAACCGTTTGGCACCCAGGGTAGCGAGCTTGCGCACCACCTCGAAAGCACCGTCACGGGGTGGGTCCAAGAGTACCGCAGAAAAGCCCTCGCTGGCCCATTTGGCATCAGCCAAAGGCTGGGATAAATCGGCGTGAAAAAACTTCGCGTTATGCACATTGTTGCTAACCGCATTGTCGGTGGCACGTTCGACCATTGCCGCTACACCTTCGACGGCCACCACTTCGCGAACTTTTTTTGCCAGCGGCAACGCAAAGTTACCCAAGCCGCAGAACAGATCGAGCACGCGCTCATCGGCCTTCGGTGCCAACCACTCCAGAGCCTGAGCGACCATCGCTTCATTGACCCCGGCGTTGACCTGGATGAAATCTCCCGGTCGATAAGCCAGCTGCAAATCCCACTGCTCCAATCGATAGCCTAGCTGCTGATCCGGCTCGACCGGTTGCGGCTCGCCTTCGCCGTGCAGCCACAACTGAGCCTCGTGGAATGCACAAAATTCTTTGAGTATCGTCAAATCAGCTTCAGACAATGGCGCCATGTGCCGCAGCAAAAATGCGCTGGACGAACCACGGAACAACTCCACATGACCCAACGCCTGAGGTTTGCTCAAACGCCGGAGCATTTCCGGCAAGTGCTTCATGATCGGTTGCAAGGGCTGTACCAGCACCAGGCAATCATTGATGCCGACGATGTCCTGGCTGGCTGCCGCACGAAAACCCACTTCAAGTTTTTTCGCTTTGGCATCCCAACGTACCGCCACCCGGGCGCGACGCCGGTAGCCGAATTCTGGCCCGCTCAAGGGCGCTGCCCACTCTTCAGGCTCGACCCCCGCGACCCGCGACAATTGCTCGGCGAGCATGCGCTGTTTCAGGGCAAGCTGTTCGGTGTGGGGCAGATGTTGAACGCTGCAACCACCACAGCGCCCGGCATGGGCACACGGTGCCGGGCGGCGCAGATCACTGGCCACCAACACCTGTTCAGTACGTGCTTCGACGACTTTACCGTGGGCGCCCAAGACCCGCGCTTCGACTTCTTCACCGGCCAAAGCACCCACGACGAACCAGGTACGGCCTTCAAAAAAGGCAATGCCCCGGCCATCGTTGGCCAGACGTTCAATCGTCAAACGTTGCTTTTTACCGGTGGGCACTTGCGGTGCCCGGGTGCCGCCGCTCGGTTGGAAGCGCAGGCCTCTCTCTTGCTTGGCCATCAGTTGGGCGCGTCGAAAATGCCGGTCGACAAGTAACGGTCGCCACGGTCACAAATGATCGCGACCATGACCGCGTTTTCGACTTCCTGGGACAGACGCAGCATCGCTGCCACCGCACCGCCCGAAGACACACCACAGAAAATGCCTTCTTCGCGGGCCAGACGACGGGTCACGTCTTCGGCTTCGCTTTGGGCCATATCAACGATTCGGTCGACCCGATCGGCCTGATAAATCTTCGGCAGGTATTCTTGCGGCCAGCGACGGATCCCGGGAATGGCCGAGCCTTCCATCGGTTGCAGGCCAACGATCTGCACCGCCGGATTCTGCTCCTTCAGGTAGCGCGAAACGCCCATGATGGTGCCGGTGGTGCCCATGGAGCTGATGAAGTGGGTAATGCTGCCTTCGGTCTGACGCCAGATTTCCGGGCCAGTGCCGGTGTAGTGCGCCTCGGGGTTATCACTGTTGGCGAACTGGTCGAGCACCTTGCCACGACCTTCGGCCTGCATCCGCTCGGCGAGATCGCGAGCGCCTTCCATGCCCTCTTCCTGAGTGACCAGAATCAGTTCGGCTCCATAGGCGGTCATCGCAGCCTTGCGCTCGGCGCTGGAGTTGCCGGGCATGATCAGGATCATCTTGTAACCCTTGATCGCGGCGGCCATCGCCAGGGCAATCCCGGTATTACCCGAGGTCGCTTCGATCAGCGTATCGCCGGCATGGATCTGCCCGCGCAACTCGGCACGAGTGATCATCGACAGCGCCGGACGGTCCTTGACCGAACCCGCGGGGTTATTACCCTCGAGCTTGAGCAGCAGGGTATTGCTGGTGGCGCCGGGCAGGCGCTGCAAACGAACCAGCGG
>JAPLSD010000426.1 GCA_026398835.1 Pseudomonas sp. | reverse complement strand
AGCAGACCATCGGCATCGACCTGGAAGGTCACGCGAATCTTCGCCGCGCCGGCCACCATCGCCGGAATACCGCGCAGTTCAAAGCGCGCCAGGGAGCGGCAGTCGCTGATCAGTTCGCGTTCGCCCTGCAACACGTGGATCGCCATGGCCGACTGGCCATCTTTATAAGTGGTGAAGTCCTGGGCACGGGCGACGGGGATGGTGGTGTTGCGCGGAATCACCTTCTCCATCAGGCCGCCCATGGTTTCCAACCCCAGGGACAATGGAATCACGTCAAGCAGCAACAGCTCGCCGCCATCGCGCTTGTTACCCGCCAGGGTATCGGCCTGAATCGCGGCACCGATGGCCACCACTTGATCCGGATCGATTTCGGTCAGCGGTTCGCGACCGAAGGCTTCGGCAACGGCTTCGCGCACACGAGGCACGCGCGTCGAGCCACCAACCATGACCACAGCGTGGACTTCTTCCAATTCGATGCCGGAGTCACGCACGGCGCGACGACAAGCCTTCAGACTGCGAGCAACCATCGGCTCGATCAGTGCATCAAAGGCTTCACGGGTCAGCTGGGCTTTCCAGTCGCCGTAAGCGACTTCAACGGTCGCGGCATTAGTCAGCGCTTCTTTAGCCGCACAAGCGATTTGCAGCAGATTACGTTGCGCACCCGGATCGAGGTCGGCGGACAGACCGGCGCTCTCAATGATCCAGCCCGCGATAGCGTGATCGAAGTCATCGCCGCCCAGGGCGCTGTCGCCACCGGTAGCCAGGACTTCGAATACACCGCCAGTCAGGCGCAGAATCGAAATGTCGAAAGTGCCGCCGCCCAGGTCGTAAATGGCGACCAGACCTTCGGCGTGTTGATCCAGACCGTAAGCCACAGCGGCGGCAGTTGGCTCATTGAGCAAACGCAGCACGTTCAGACCGGCCAGCTTGGCCGCATCCTTGGTGGCTTGACGCTGAGCATCATCGAAATAGGCCGGAACGGTGATCACTGCACCTACCAGTTCGCCACCCAGAGCTGCCTCGGCACGCTGACGCAGCACCTTAAGGATATCGGCGGAGACTTCGACCGGGCTTTTTGGGCCCTGGATCGTATCGATGAACGGCATGTGCGACTCGCCACCAATAAAGCGGTACGGCAGTTGATCGCCCAATTGCTTGACGTCGGACAGACCACGACCCATCAAGCGCTTGACCGACAGCACGGTGTTCAAAGGATCGGTAGCGGCGGCCAGCTTGGCCGACTCGCCAACTTCGACGCGATCAGCGTGATAGCGCACGGCAGACGGCAGGATGACCCGCCCTTCAGCGTCGGCCAGAGGCTCGGAAAGACCACTGCGCAATGCAGCGACCAGCGAATTGGTAGTGCCCAAGTCGATCCCCACAGCCAGACGACGCTGGTGCGGTTGAGGACTTTGGCCGGGTTCGGCGATCTGCAGTAGGGCCATCGTTATCAGGACTTATCTGTATATCAGGCGTGCGACCGGAGCGGCACTGGGTTAATCGTCGAGGCGCTCTTCTAACTGGCGCACTTCGTAGGTGAGCTTGTCGAGGAACTGCATGCGTCGCATCAGGCGTTCGGCCTGTTCACGTTGCGCAGCATTATCCCAACAGGCCGCGAAGCTTTCGTTCAGTTCATCCTGCGCGACCTTCAAGCGGCGCTTGAACACGGCGACGCCAGCCAGATCGGCACTGTCTTGCAGGTCT
>JAPLSD010000025.1 GCA_026398835.1 Pseudomonas sp. | reverse complement strand
GATTGCAGTCGTTCACCGACGTCCAATGCATTAGCCTCCCAGGATTCAGGTTGTATGGATATTGAGCGTTATCATGGCGACAGCGTTCAGTATTTACAACACTTGGGCCTGAATCCTGTTCAGGAAGACGACTTCCGGTAGGGCATGGTGCCCATTAGCTCCCGGAATAGAGCAGTGGCACACGGCGCAGGTTGCAGAAAATCTGATAAGGCCATCGCCACGTCGCTTGCGAGGATGTTTTTGCCCCACAACTCGACGGTCGAACCAAGACCGGCCTGTGGCACATCGGTCAGATCGATGCACAGCATGTCCATCGATACCCGCCCGAGCAGTTGACTGCGCTGACCAGCAACCAGGACCGGCGTGCCGGTGGGTGCCTGGCGCGGATAGCCGTCGGCATAGCCCATGGCAACCACGCCGATACGCATCGGCTTCTGGGTGACGAACTTCGCGCCGTAGCCCACCGGCTCGCCGGCTGGCAACTCACGCACGCTAATCACTTTCGATTCCAGGGTCATCACCGGCTGCAGACGTGCGGCCAGCGGGTTGGCTTCCTCGAACGGTGTCGCGCCGTAAAGCATGATGCCCGGGCGCACCCAATCACTGGGAATGTTCGGCCAACCGAGAACGGCCGGCGAATTGCGCAGGCTGACCTGAGCCGACAACCCCTGGCGAGCCGCTTCGAAAATCGCGACCTGCTCGTTACTGCGGGTGCAACCGAGCTCATCAGCCCGGGCGAAGTGGCTCATCAGAACGATCTTCGCCACTTTGCCGCTGGCCAACAGTCGTTGATAAGCCGCGTGATAGTCCGCCGGATGCAGACCGACGCGGTGCATGCCCGAGTCGAGCTTGAGCCAGACGGTCAGTGGCTTTGTCAGTGCAGCCTTCTCGATCGCCTCGAGCTGCCATAGCGAATGCACCACACACCAGAAATCATGCTCAACGATCAGCGACAGCTCATCGGCTTCGAAAAAGCCTTCGAGCAACAGCACTGGCGCACGAATACCGGCCGCACGCAGTTCCAGCGCTTCTTCGATGCAGGCTACGGCAAAGCCGTCGGCCTCAGCTTCCAGAGCCTGGGCGCAACGCACCGCGCCATGGCCGTAAGCATCGGCCTTGATCACGGCGAGAGCCTTGGCTCCCGACACTTCGCGGGCCAGTTGGTAGTTGTGACGCAGGGCTTGAAGATCGATCAGGGCACGGGCAGGACGCATGGCGGCAGACTTCTAGGCGGTCTTGAGGGAAGAAAAAACCGGTGCTGGCTGACAGCGTGAACCACCAACAGCACCGGGAGAGGGATCGTTGTTACATAAGGCCTTACTTAAGGCAGAGCGGCCACAACGGACAGCTCAACCAGAATTTCCGGTTCGCACAGTTTGGCTTCGACGGTTGCACGGGCAGGTGCAACGCCTTTTGGCAGCCACTTGTCCCAGACGGCGTTCATACCAGAGAAATCAGCATCGATGTCTTTCAGGTAAATCGTCACCGACAGCAAACGGTTCTTGTCGGTACCGGCCAGATCCAGCAAACGCTCGATATTGGCGAGGGTTTCACGGGTCTGCTGTTCAATCCCGGCGTTCATATCGTCGCCGACTTGCCCTGCCAGATAGACGGTACTGCCATGAACAACGATCTGGCTCATGCGCTCATTGGTGAGCTGGCGCTGGATTGACATGTTTAGCAGACTCCTTGGGATTACTACCGTAACGAGAAATATCGAGGCCTTCGGCGCTGATCTGCGGCGTTTTCTTCGCCATCAGGTCAGCCAGCAAGCGACCAGAACCACAGGCCATGGTCCAACCAAGCGTGCCGTGACCCGTATTCAAAAACAGATTGCGGAACGGCGTGGCACCGACAATCGGTGTCCCGTCCGGTGTCGTCGGACGCAGGCCGGTCCAGAAACTGGCCTTGGTCAGATCACCGCCCTGAGGATAGAGATCGTTGACGATCATCTCCAGGGTTTCGCGCCGGCGTGGATTGAGCGACAGGTCAAAACCGGCGATCTCGGCCATGCCACCGACACGAATGCGGTTGTCGAAACGGGTGATCGCGACCTTATAGGTCTCGTCGAGAATAGTAGACGTCGGAGCCATCGCCGGGTTGGTGATCGGCACGGTCAAGGAGTAACCCTTGAGTGGGTACACCGGCGCCTTGATGCCCAGCGGCTTGAGCAACTCCGGCGAGTAGCTGCCGAGCGCCATCACGTAGCGGTCAGCGGTTTCCAGCTTGCCGTCGATCCACACGCCATTGACGCGCTCACCGGCGTAGTCGAGGCGCTGAATGTCCTGACCGTAGCGGAATTCAACACCCAGTTTCACAGCCATTTCGGCCAGGCGGGTGGTGAACATCTGGCAATCGCCGGTTTGGTCGTTCGGCAGGCGCAAGGCGCCGGCGAGGATGTCGGTGACACTGGCCAGCGCAGGTTCGACGCGGGCAATGCCGGCGCAGTCGAGCAGTTCAAAAGGTACGCCCGACTCTTTGAGTACCGAGATGTCTTTCGCCGCACCGTCGAGTTGCGCTTGAGTGCGGAACAGCTGGGTCGTCCCCAGGCTGCGGCCTTCGTAGGCAATGCCGGTTTCGGCACGCAGTTCGTCGAGGCAGTCACGGCTGTACTCGGACAGGCGGACCATGCGCTCTTTGTTCACTGCGTAGCGGCTGGCGGTGCAGTTGCGCAGCATCTGCGCCATCCACAGGTATTGGTCGATGTCCGCGGTGGCCTTGATCGCCAG
>JAPLSD010000292.1 GCA_026398835.1 Pseudomonas sp. | reverse complement strand
GCACTACACGCTGGGGGTGGTCACCAACGGCAATGCCGATGTTCGCCGACTGGGTCTTGCGGACTACTTCAAGTTTGCCCTTTGCGCGGAAGACATTGGCATTGCCAAGCCGGATTCGCGGCTGTTCCACGAAGCCTTGCATCGTGGCGAGGCGACGGCGCAAACCGCCGTGCACATCGGCGACCATCCTGGGGATGACATTGCCGGCGCCCAGCAGGCTGGGCTGCGGGCGATCTGGTTCAACCCAGGCAACAAGGTCTGGGAGGCGGAGAAACAGCCGGATGCAGAGATTCGCAGCTTGACCGAGTTGCCTGAGCTGTTGGCGCGGTGGAATGCAGTTCCTTAGTCGCCACAGGTCTTGCGTTCGACGCCCATTTCCCTGGGCCCATGAAAAAGCCCGCAGCGACGGCGGGCTTTTTCAGCAAGCAAGTAGCAGGCGCTTAGATAGGCCGGCTGCCGTACTTGTTGTCAGGCTTCTTTGGTGGATCAGCCACCACGTTGGCCTCGACTTCCTGCACTTTGCCGCCTTTGGAGAGAAACTCCTCCATAGCGCGCGCCAGAGCATCACGCTCTTTGTTCTTGGCTTCGACACTCGGCAGCTCATCGACTGAAATAGCAGCCTTGGCCTTGCCTTTAGCGGTCGGAACAGGCACATCGCTGCCGTCGTCGTCAGCTACATCTTCGGCCGCAGCTTCAAGACCTTCTTCGGTCTCGTCTTCGTCACCTACTTCGAGGTCGTCGTTTTCCAGATCATCGTCGCTCATGTTCTACCTCATGACTTGCGAAAAGCAGATTAGTTATAGCCCAGCTTTGCCAACTGTCGAAGGCCGCCGGAAAAAAATCAACATCCGCTGGTAACCAGCGGCTTATGCCCCATCACCGTGCAAGGTGGCGAGGACTTTACGAGCACCGCCATGATCACGATGCTCGCCCAGATAAACACCTTGCCAGCTCCCCAGCGCCAGTCGGCCCGCCGTGACCGGCAAACTCAACTGACAGCCCAGCAAGCTGGCCTTGAAGTGCGCCGGGAGATCATCCGCGCCTTCATCCTCATGTTCATACCCGGCCATGCCTTGTGGGATCAGCCGATTGAAAAAACGTTCGAAGTCGCGACGTACCGCCGGATCGGCGTTCTCGTTGATGGTCAACGACGCCGAGGTATGCTGCAGCCACAAATGCAACAGACCGACCCGACATGCCTTCAATTCAGGCAGGCCGGCGAGTAACTCGTCCGTTACCAGATGAAAGCCCCGAGGCCTTGCCCGCAGGGTTATCAGAGTCTGTTGCCACATACAGTTCTCCGCACGTTCGGCGCGCATTCTAGCGCGCTCAGGGAAAAAACAAAGGGTCTAATATTCCTTCAACGCTGTAAGTCATTGGCCCAAAAAAAATAGCTTCGATGAACACGCCAGGAAGCGAAAGAAAAAACCTTTCAGCTGTTCCCTTGTCGACAAAAGCCAGACAAAAAAATGCCCGACGGGGTCGGGCATTTTTTCTCGCGTTTCTTTCTCGAGAGCTTACACGTTGTAGGCGCGCTCGTTGTGTTGCGCCAGATCGAGGCCGACCGACTCTTCCTCTTCGGTGATACGCAGCCCCATGACGGCGTCCAGCACCTTGAGAATGATAAAGGTCGCGATCGCGGTGTAGATCACCGTGAAGCCAACACCTTTGCACTGAATCCAGACCTGTGCCGCTATATCAGTCACGGTACCGAAACCGCCCAGCGAGGGAGCCGCGAACACACCGGTGAGGATCGCGCCAAGGATACCGCCAATACCGTGCACGCCGAAGGCGTCCAGGGAGTCGTCGTAGCCCAGCTTGCGCTTGAGGCTAGTGGCACAGAAGAAGCAGACCACACCAGCGGCCAGACCGATCACCAGCGAGCCCATTGGACCGACTGTGCCGGCTGCCGGAGTGAT
>JAPLSD010000650.1 GCA_026398835.1 Pseudomonas sp. | reverse complement strand
GCCATCCTCCGATGCCGGGGCGTTTTGCCGTCTACGATTCAACTTGCCCCACCCCAGGCCGACAAACTGGCAATATCAAGCCACTTGAACGCGGAGATAAACGGACATGTCCCTACGCACCCTGCTCACTACGCTGCTGCTGACCTGCAGTTTTTCGGTCATCGCCGCTACCAAGGTGGTGCAGCTCGACAATCGCACTAGCGCCGACCTGCTGCCGGTTGCGCAGAATTTTATCGGCAGGGACGGCAGGGTCAGCGCCTACGGCAACCAACTGATCGTCAACGCCGCACCCGACAAGATCGACGAACTCAAGGTCCTTCTCGCGCAACTCGACACAGCGCCTAAACGCCTGCTGATCACTGTCGACACTAACGAAAACAACCAGCAAGACAACACCGATCAGCAGACGCGGATCATCACCTACAGCACCGACAGCCGCGAAGGCGGGATTCAGCAGGTCCAGACCAGCGAAGGCACACCCGCCTTGATCCAGGTCGGCCAGAGCGTGCCGCTGACCAGCACCCAGACCGATGCCTACGCCAGCCTGCCAAACCGCCAGCCGCAAAACCCGACCAACAACTACGCTCACCTGCAAAACCAGACCCAATACCGCAACGTCACCCAGGGTTTCTACGTCACAGCCAGCGTCACCGGAGATATCGTTCATCTCAGTATCAGCACTAATCGTGACCGAATGAGCCAGGAACGTCCCGATGTAGTGAACGTGCAAAGTACCGACACCACCGTCAGCGGTCGCCTTGGCGAATGGATCACCCTGGCCGGGGTCAATCACCAGACACAGGCCGACAAACAGGGGCTTACACGCAGTTATTCAACCCAGGGCCGGGATGACATGACCTTGCGTGTGAAAGTAGAAAATCTGGACTAAAGCACCAAAAACTGACTGATTAGTCGTATTAGACCAAAGATGTAGTGGCTCAAAAAAAGCACTACAAAACGTTTGACGATCGAAAAAAGCAAAGGCATGATGGCCTCGCTCCCGCTAATCAGGGGCCCTGGCAAGGGCCTTCGAGGCGTTGCTCGCACCTACCCCGCGAGCCGTTTCGTGTCTGTACCGCCCACAAGGTGTGTTTGACGAGGTTGCCGACTGGAACGAAGTTGTCCCGAGGGACGGAAGCGTAATTAGGTAACCCGGCACCACACTGAAGTTCGTATAAAGGCCCACGACGCCCGAATGCGCTCGCCAGTTCGCCCTTACCTGCTCACTTCCCCTCGAGCCCATCGTTCATCCCGTCGCCATCCCCGCCGAATCCGACTTGACCACCTAAGCTTCTGGTCAGCGAGCAGCCTTTTACGCCCCTTAGAAATGCGTATTTGGTAGGAGCAAGGAATTTTCCACCCAAGAACGACTTTTCATACAAGACGCGACGAGGTTTATCTCCATGGCACTGACACGCGAACAGCAAATTGCAGCCCTCGAAAAAGACTGGGCTGAAAACCCACGCTGGAAAGGCGTGACTCGCGCTTACTCCGCTGCTGACGTCGTCCGTCTACGTGGCTCGGTTCAGCCTGAGCACACCCTGGCACGCATGGGCGCCGAGAAGCTCTGGAACCTGGTGACCCAAGGTGCCAAGCCGTCCTTCCGTCCTGAGAAAGATTTCGTCAACTGCATGGGCGCCCTGACTGGCGGCCAGGCTGTACAACAAGTCAAAGCCGGTATCCAGGCGATCTACCTGTCGGGCTGGCAAGTCGCTGCAGACAACAACTCTGCAGAATCGATGTACCCGGACCAGTCGCTGTACCCGGTCGACTCCGTACCGACCGTCGTCAAGCGCATCAACAACTCGTTCCGTCGTGCTGACCAGATCCAGTGGAAAGCCGGCAAGAACCCAGGCGATGACGGCTACATCGACTACTTCGCACCGATCGTGGCTGACGCTGAAGCCGGTTTCGGCGGCGTACTGAACGCCTACGAGCTGATGAAAAGCATGATCGAAGCAGGCGCTGCCGGCGTTCACCTCGAAGACCAACTGGCTTCCGTGAAAAAATGCGGTCACATGGGCGGCAAGGTACTGGTTCCTACCCAGGAAGCTGTACAGAAGCTGACCGCCGCCCGCCTGGCGGCTGACGTTGCCGGTACACCGACCATCATCCTGGCCCGTACCGACGCCAACGCTGCTGACCTGCTGACCTCTGACTGCGACCCGTACGACCAGCCGTTCGTGACTGGCGAACGCACTCAGGAAGGTTTCTACAAAGTGCGCGCCGGTCTCGACCAGGCTATCGCTCGCGGCCTGGCCTACGCTCCGTACGCCGACCTGATCTGGTGCGAAACCGCCAAGCCGGATCTGGACGAAGCTCGTCGTTTCGCTGAAGCGATCAAAAAGGAATACCCGGACCAACTGCTGTCGTACAACTGCTCGCCTTCCTTCAACTGGAAGAAAAACCTGGACGACGCGACCATCGCCAAGTTCCAGCGCGAACTGTCCGCCATGGGCTACAAGCACCAGTTCATCACCCTGGCCGGCATTCACAACATGTGGCACAGCATGTTCAACCTGGCGCACGACTACGCCCGCAACGACATGACCGCTTACGTGAAGCTGCAAGAGCAAGAGTTCGCTGACGCTGCCAAGGGTTACACCTTCGTGGCTCACCAGCAGGAAGTCGGCACCGGCTACTTCGACGACATGACCACCGTGATTCAGGGCGGCACGTCTTCGGTTACCGCACTGACCGGCTCCACCGAAGAAGAACAG
>JAPLSD010000440.1 GCA_026398835.1 Pseudomonas sp. | reverse complement strand
GTCACAGTGCGCGGCATGCCGCCGACCACTTCCGGGTTACTGACGCTCTTGTAGAGCAGCGCCACAATCGGCACCAGGAACACCAGCAACAGAAACAGCACCAAAGGCGCGATCAAGGCTTGAGCCTTCCAGCGGTTGACCCGCTCGGCATGTGCCAGACGCTGCTTCAAGGTGGGGCTGGTGACCTCGTTCAGGGGAACGGTGATGGCCATAGCGAACTCCGGAAATCTTTAAACGATGGCGGCGTCACCCGTAAGTGACGCCGCGTGTTTCATCAGGACCTGTGGTGCAGGAGTTACTTGGCAGCCCACGAGTTGAAGCGCTGCTCCAGTTGCTCACCGTTGTCCGCCCAGAAGCTGACGTCGATCTGCACCTGGTTAGCGATGTTTTCCGGAGTGGTCGGCATGTCTTTCAGAATGTCTTTGGACAGCAACGGTACGGCCTGGGTGTTAGCCGGGCCGTAAGCGATGTTTTCCGAATAGGTCTTCTGCTGTTGTGGCATGACCGAGAACGCGATGAATTTCTTCGCCGCTTCCGCGCGAGCTTTATCCAGGCCTTTTGGAATCGCCCAAGCGTCGAAGTCGTAGATACCGCCATTCCACACAACTTTCAGGTTGCTTTCTTTCTGCACGGCAGCGATCCGACCGTTGTAGGCCGAGCTCATCACGACGTCGCCGGAAGCCAGATACTGCGGCGGCTGAGCGCCTGCTTCCCACCACTGAATGCTTGGCTTGAGCTCATCGAGTTTCTTGAACGCGCGGTCCTGACCATCTTTGCCGGCCAGCACTTTGTAAACGTCTTTGGGCGCTACGCCGTCAGCCATCAAAGCGAATTCCAGGGTGTACTTGGCGCCTTTACGCAGGCCACGCTTGCCCGGGAATTTCTTGGTATCCCAGAAATCCACCCAACTGGTCGGTGCACTTTTCAGCTTGTCAGCGTTGTAGGCCAGCACGGTCGACCACACGAAGAAGCCTACGCCGCATGGCTGGATAGCGCCTTTGACGTAGTCTTCGGACTTGCCAAACAGGGCCGGGTCGAGCTGCTCGAACATGTCTTCGTCACAGCCACGGGACAGCTCTGGCGATTCCACTTCCACCAGATCCCAGGACACGCTCTTGGTGTCGACCATGGCTTTGACCTTGGCCATTTCACCGTTGTATTCGCCGGCAACGATCTTGCCGTTGCCCGCTGTTTCCCACGGTGCGTAGAAGGCTTTGACCTGAGCAGCCTTGTTCGCCCCGCCAAAGGACACTACGGTCAGGTCCGGGCCAGCCATCGCGTGCGTCGCACCCATCATGCCCAGGGCCAGTGCGGTGAATTTCAGGGATCTCAACATTTATTGTTCTCTCCACGTGCAGGTTGGTGTTGGTGAAGCAAGGGGGCGATCAGTTCGCCTCTAGAAGTGGGTCGAGCGCGCGAACGTGTTCGACCTGCCAGCCAAGCGGTACCACATCACCGACCGCCAGAGCCGGGTCCAGCTCGGCGATCGGTTGTTTCACAAAGAAATCGGTCTTGCCGCAGACTTCCAGACGCACGCGGACGTGGTCGCCCAAATAGATGAACTCCTCCACACGCCCCGAGAAGCGGTTGACGCAGGATTCGCTGGAACCGTTCAAACTCACGCGCTCTGGACGAATGGACAGGGTCACCGGTTCTCCGGTCTTGCCAACATTCACGGCCAGCGCCTCGACCTTCTCGCCACGGCTCAGCTCGACCACGCAACGATCGCCGTCCTGGCTGTGCAAGCGGCCATTGAGGCGGTTGTTTTCGCCGATGAAGTTGGCCACGAAGGTGTTCTTTGGCTCTTCGTAGAGGGTGCGCGGAGCAGCGATCTGCTGGATCTCGCCCTGATGGAACACTGCCACCCGATCGGACATGGTCAGCGCTTCACCCTGATCATGGGTCACGTAAACCACTGTCAGACCGAGGCGTTGATGCAGGTGTTTGATCTCCATCTGCATGTGTTCACGCAGCTGTTTATCCAGCGCGCCGAGGGGCTCATCCATCAGCACCAATTGCGGTTCGAACACCAGCGCCCGGGCCAGGGCCACACGCTGCTGCTGACCACCGGAAAGTTGTGCCGGATAACGCTGGGCGAAGGCATCGAGCTGAACCATGCTCAGTACACGTTTGACCCGTTCGCTGATGTCGGTCTTGCTCAAGCCACGCACCGACAGCGGGAACGCCAGGTTCTCGGCGACGGTCATGTGCGGGAACAGCGCATAGTTCTGAAACACCATGCCGATGTCGCGCTTGTGCGGCGGGACATTGTTGATCGAGCGCCCGGCCAGCTGGATTTCGCCGGCGGTCGGGGTTTCGAAACCGGCCAGCATCATCAGGCTGGTGGTCTTGCCAGAGCCGGAAGGCCCGAGCAGGGTGAGAAATTCGCCTTTGCGAATTTCCAGGTTGAGGTCTTTGACGATCAGGTTCTCGCCGTCGTAGCTCTTTTGCACACCACGAAAGCTGACCAGAACATCTTTCGCCCCAGCGCTTGAATCGACCTCGCTCATACCCGCACCTTTGTGTTCTTTATATGTAGGACTGCCGTGGACTAAGCCTAGTGGCTCCTTACAACCACGCAAATCGGGGGGTATGAGAGATTGGCCTAAGCCGGATGGAAGGTTCGGGGTAGGGATTGCCCTACAAGGATGGCGTGATTGGGTATGTCGCGGGGAAGCAGCAGCAAGAGTTGAGCTGCAAGCCGCAAGTACAGACAAAACCGGCCTTGCGGAGAATGTCGTAGATGGATATGTCTACGCGGGGAGATCGCGATGTGTCAGAGCAGTTTGTGCTCCATCGCGTATTTCACCAACTCCGCCAGCGAGGTGATGTTGAGTTTCTGCATCAACCGCGCTTTATGGGTGCTGATGGTCTTGCTGCTTAACGCCAACTGCTGGGCGATGTCGTTGACGTTCGCGCCTTGGGCTAGCCTCTCAAACACCGAGAACTCACGCTCTGACAGCAACGAATGCAACGGCCGCGAGTCGGTCAGACCGACTTCGAAGACCATCCGATCGGCCAGGTCCGGGTCGATATAACGCCCACCTGCCGCGACCTTGCGGATTGCGGTGAGCAGCAGTGCCGGATCGCTGTCCTTGGTGGCATAACCGGCTGCGCCGACTTTCAATGCACGGGCAGCCATTTGCGCCTCGTCGTGCATCGACAGCACCAGAATCGCTGGCGGATTGTTCAGCGCGCGAATCCGCGGGATCGCCTCCAGACCATTGACGCCGGGCATGGAGATATCCAGCAACACCACTTCACACGGAACATGGCGCAAGGTTTCGAGCAGTTGCTCACCATTACTCGCCTCCCCCACCACGATCAAATCCTTGGCCAGGCCAATCAACTGCTTGATGCCTTCACGAACGATGGTGTGGTCTTCGGCTACCAATACACGGATCACGCGCTTCTCCTAATCCAACGGCACTCGCACGCTCAACGTCGTGCCTTCACCCAGCTCACTGTCCAGCGACAGACTGCCGCCCATGATCAACACTCGCTCACGCATGCCCACCACGCCAAACGACGTAGGTCGGCCTGTCGCCGGGACGAAACCCTGGCCATCGTCGCTGACGGTCAGGCACAAATCACTGCCCTCAAGAGCCAGTGTCAATTCGACAGTATGCGCCTGAGCATGGCGCATGACATTGGTCAGTGCCTCCTGAAGGATGCGGAACAAACCAATGGCCTTGGCGTCGCTCAGTGCCGGCAGATTTTCCGGCACCTGGACCAGACAGGGAATCTGCGTGCGCGCCTCGAAGCGTCGTGCCTGCCATTCGATGGCCGAGGCGATCCCCGCATCGAGGATCGGCGGGCGTAGCGCCGTGGCGACATCGCGCACCAGTTGGAACAGCTGCGCGATCAGGCGCTTCATGCTGTTGAGCCGCTCGTTCAAACCTGGATCAAGTTGCGCGTAAGCCAGCTCACACATCGAGGTTTCCAGCTTGAGCACGGTCAGCATCTGACCCAGCTCATCGTGAACTTCCCGGGCAATGCGGGCCTTTTCCTCTTCCCGTACGCTTTCCAGGTGAGCGGACAACTCACGCAATTGCTCGCGAGAACTGGCCAACTCCAGCTCGATACGTTTGCTTTCGCTGATGTCCCAGACAATCCCGTCCCAAACCACCGCGCCGTCATCCAGACGACGGGTGATTGCCTTGATTTCCGCCCAACGCTGCTCGCCCTGGCGCGTCACAATTCGTCCTTGCCAGGACCAGTCGCTGTCAGTGTCCAGAGCGTAATCCTGAGTCTGGTGATAACTGGCCTTGTCGTCCGGATGGACCAGGCTGCGCAAGCCTTTGTCACGATGACTAAGTGTCGCCGGGGAATAACCCACCAGGCTTTCACTGCCTTCACTGATGTAGGCGAAGTCAATCTGCCCGGTGACTGGCGCCCGCTCCAGGCGAAACACTAGCCCCGGCACATTGGCGGCAATACCCTGCAACCGCGCCTCGCTTTCCTGCAAAGCGGCCAAGGCACGCCGACGCTCGGTGACGTCGTTGAGATAGACCACGAGGTACTCGCCATCACGAAAGCGCAGGAAGCTCAGCGATACGTCGGCGGGCAGGATGCTGCCATCGGCGCGAACGCAGTTGGTTTCGAAGCTTTGTGGCCCGTCCTCGCTGGCGCGGGCGCGTTTCCACAATGTTAACCAGCGATCCATATGCAGGCCGGGTTCGAAATCGATCAAGGGGCGATCGATAACATCGCCCGGTGCATAACCGAGCATCGCTTCAGCCGCCCGGTTGGCGTAACGGACATGGCTGTCCCAGTTGACCCAGAGAATCCCGACGGTACTTTGATCGATGGAAAACTGCGTCAGGCGCAAGGCTTCTTCGCTGGCCTCGCGAAGGGCGATGTCCTCACGGGCCGCCAACAAGCGTTGCTCAAGGCTGTGTTGCTGACGACGCTGCCAGGTGACGATGGCCATGCTGCTGAGCAACAACAC
This sequence comes from Pseudomonas sp., assembly GCA_026398835.1. Lineage (GTDB taxonomy): Bacteria > Pseudomonadota > Gammaproteobacteria > Pseudomonadales > Pseudomonadaceae > Aquipseudomonas. The sequence goes on along the minus strand of JAPLSD010000440.1, from coordinate 1,010 downwards.
GGTCAGCAATAGACAGAGGTTCTGCCAAAAACCCGGCGACTCGGTCAAGCGCGGGTACTTGGGTTGCAGCCAGCGACTGTGCAGTTGTTCCAGATCCCGCGCAGGGATCGCATGCAGCGCCCTTTCAACGATCCCCGCCAGCTCAGGCCAGTCACGTCGTGTGGCAACCCGCAGTAATTGTGGCAGGCCTATATCACCGACCACCACCAGATCAGCAAACTCTGGCTCGGCCGACAAGCGACTGAGCTGCGCTTCATCCACCACGGCATACCGGGCCTGCTGGCTCAAGAGCAGTTGCAAGGCCTGGCGCTCCAGCGGCACACCCTGCAAATTCAGATTTCCGTAGGTGCTGCGCAGGTAATCGGCAACCGCGCTGGGCATGCGCACAGCGACACGGGTCTGGCTGTCGAGCTTCTCCAGCTCCACCGCACCGGCGCCTTTCTGCTCGCTGACTATCAATTGCGGCACGCGCATATAGGGATCGGAAAACTGCCAGATCCGCAACCCACCGGGCGTTTGAGTCAGGCCCGGAGCGATGTCGACTTCACCGTCACGCACGGCGGCCTCCAACTGCGCCTGATCCGGAAAGTTGCGCCAGCTCAGCTCAACCTTGAGGGCTTTGGCCAGCCACTTCATGAGCTCGACATTGGCCCCGGACAAACGCTGCAAGCGGCGATCAAATTGTGCATAGGGTGCTTGCAGCACCAACCCGACACGCAGCTCGGGGTGTTGCTCGAGCCATTGACGCTGCTCGGCATTCAACTGCGCGACGGGCACTTGGGGCGCAGGCGCCGCCAATGCCATCAAGGGAAGGCAAAAACAGCCGATAACCAACAGGCAGCGAAAACGCATCATCTGAAGTCTCACACACTGACAAATACTGACCAACCCATTAGGCTGCCGGGATTACTTCTGGCCTGGAATATCCGATGCCCCCTGTCTACCGCTTGGCACTGCCCGCATTGTGCCTGTCGCTGATCCTGCCTTGTGTCTTTTCAGTCGAGGCCGCC
>JAPLSD010000693.1 GCA_026398835.1 Pseudomonas sp. | reverse complement strand
ACGAGCCGGCTACCGAATTTCTTGACGACCATAGAGCATTGGAACCACCTGATCCCATCCCGAACTCAGCAGTGAAACGATGCATCGCCGATGGTAGTGTGGGGTTTCCCCATGTGAGAGTAGGTCATCGTCAAGATTAATTTCCGAAACCCCTATCTGCGTACGCAGGTAGGGGTTTTGTTTTGCGCGAAAGAAAAGCTGACTCGCGCCTCTAAAAATTTGCACAGTTATTTTCGAGCCAGAACACTAGAATGGACTCAATATTTTCCCGTGCCAGAGCCTTTTATGCCGGATCCGGTTGACCCCTCTGGGGTGTCAGATTTACCGCTGGACGACTTGGTGGCGTGCCACGAGTGTGATTTGCTGATGCGCAAGCCACAGCTCGCTCATGGTGAGAAAGCCCAATGTCCGCGTTGTGGTTATGAGTTGTATGCCCATCGACACAATGTCGTGGAGCGCAGCCTGGCCTTGGTCGTCACTGCATTGCTGTTGTATGTCCCAGCGAACTTTTTACCCATCATGCAGCTCAATCTCCTGGGGCATTCGTCGCGAGACACCGTCTGGAGTGGCGTTGTCGGTTTGTTCAATACCGGCATGCAAGGTGTAGCAGGCGTGGTGTTTCTTTGCAGTATGGGTATTCCGCTGCTCAAGCTGATCTGTCAGTTAGTCGTGCTGCTGAGTATTCGCTGGAATATCGGTCGCAACTACGGCTTGCTGCTCTATCGCATTTATCACCATCTACGCGATTGGGGGATGCTTGAGGTCTACTTGATGGGGGTATTAGTGGCCATCGTCAAATTGGCAGACATGGCAGCGATCACCGTCGGCCTCGGCTTGGTGTGCTTTATCAGTTTGCTATTGGTTCAGGTCTGGCTGGAGGTGGTGATGTCGCCTCATCAAATCTGGCAAGCATTATCAGGAGAGGATGCTCATGCGGGCGATTGATGCAGGCATTCTGATTTGTGCCGAATGTCACGAGTTGAACAGGCAGGAGCCGGACAGCGATGAGCAGGTCTGCACTCGCTGTGGTGCACTGGTTCATGCACGTCGCCCGAATAGCTTGAAACGCACCTGGGCGTTGCTGATTACGGCTGCGATTCTCTATATACCGGCGAACCTGTTGCCGATCATGACGGTCACCTCTTTAGGCCAGGGCGATCCCAGCACCATCATGTCCGGTGTGATCCAGCTGGTTCAGCATGGGATGTTTCCGATCGCTGCCGTGGTATTTATCGCCAGCATTCTGGTCCCTACCTTCAAGTTGGTCGGAATCAGTTTGCTGCTGTTCTCGGTGCAACGCCATCAGCCGCTCTCGGCTCGCCAGCGCATCATTATGTATCGGTTTATTGAGTTCATTGGCCGCTGGTCAATGTTGGATATCTTCGTGATCGCCATTCTGGTGGCGGTGGTGAATTTTGGCCGGCTTGCCAGCATCGAGGCTAATCTCGGTGCGGTGGCTTTTTCCAGCGTGGTGATTTTGACAATGCTTGCAGCAGTAACTTTCGATCCCCGACTGATTTGGGATAACACGGAGTCGGACGACGACTATGACTGATTTGCCTAAAGCTAAAACTCGACCGGCTTCTAATTGGTCGGCCATTTGGGTTCTACCTCTCATTGCCTTGCTGATCGGCGGATGGCTGGGCTGGCGTGCCTACAATGAGACTGGCATAGAAATCCAGGTCCGCTTTGAAAGCGGCGAAGGCATTCAGGCGAACAAGACTGAAGTGGTCTACAAAGGCATGCCGGTGGGGAAGGTCAAAAAGCTGGCCCTTGATGACGAAGGCGATAATAAGGGAGTGATCGCCACCGTCGAGATGAACAAGGCTGTCGAGCAATACCTGAGGACCAGCACTCGCTTCTGGCTGGTCAAACCGAGCGTGACCCTGGCCGGGATTACCGGCCTGGAAACGCTGGTTTCGGGTAACTACATTGCTGTTAGTCCAGGGGAAGGTGAGTCGACCCGCAAGTTCAAGGCTTTGGTGAAAGAGCCGCCGTTATCGGATTCCAAGCCTGGCCTGCACCTGACCATCAAGGCTGAGCGTCTGGGTTCGCTGAATCGCGGTAGCCCTGTGTTCTACAAGCAGATTCAGGTCGGTCAGGTTAAAAGCTATCTGTTGTCTGAAGACCAGAACACCGTCGAGATTAAAGTCTTTATTGAGCCGACCTACGCTAACCTGGTGCGCAAACACACACGTTTCTGGAATGCCAGCGGGATCAGCATCGATGCCAACCTGTCAGGGGTGAAAGTACACAGTGAGTCTCTGGCCAGCATTGTGGCGGGTGGTATCGCGTTCGCTACTCCGGAAAACCGCAAAGATAGCCCACCCACTGATCCGAGCCTGCCGTTTCGTCTCTATGAGAACTTCGATGCGGCTCAGGCAGGTATCCGGGTCAAGGTGAAGCTCAGCGACTTCGAAGGTTTGCAGGCTGGTCGCACACCCGTCATGTACAAGGGGATTCAGGTCGGTAGCTTAAAAGCCTTGAAGATAGATCCCGATCTGTCCAGCGCGAGTGCCGAATTGACCCTCGACCCGCTGGCCGAGGATTACCTGGTAGCAGGCACCCAATTCTGGGTCGTCAAACCGTCGATCTCGCTGGCCGGTATCACTGGTCTGGAAGCCTTGGTCAAAGGTAACTACATCGCGGTCCGACCAGGTGACAAGGGCGGGGCACCGCAACGCGAGTTCGAGGCGCGAGCCAAGGCTCCGCCGCTGGACTTACGCTCTCCTGGCCTGCACATGGTGCTACTGACCGACAACCTGGGTTCATTGGAGGTCGGCAGCCCGATTCTCTACAAGCAGGTTAAAGTCGGTTCGGTGCAGAGTTATCAGTTCTCACGCAAACGCAAACAATTGGTCATTGGCGTACATATCGAGAAAGAATACGAAGGACTGGTCAACGGCTCGACTCGATTCTGGAATGCCAGCGGCATCACGCTGTCGGGAGGTTTGACGGGCGGTATTCAAGTCAAAAGCGAATCGCTGCAAAGTCTGATGGCCGGCGGTATTGCTTTCGAAACCCCAGAGGCGAACGTCCCTCTGAGCAAACGAATTCCACGTTTCCATCTGTACGCCACCCATGAAGAGGCGATGCAGAAGGGCACGGTTGTGACGATCAAGGTCGATCGGGCTGACGGTTTGCGCAGTGGTACGCCGATTCGCTTCAAAGGGCTGGATGTTGGCAAGGTTGAGGATGTCGAGCTCAGCGATGACCTGCAGTCGGTACTGTTGACGGCGCGGATCACTGAAGTGCCGGAGCGTATTGCCCGCGTCGGCAGTCAGTTCTGGGTGGTGAAGCCGGAGCTGGGGCTGATCAAAACCTCCAATCTTGAAACGCTGGTCACGGGGCAATACCTGGAAGTTCAGCCTGCCGCGAAAAATCTTGGTCCGCAAAAGAGCTTTATCGCCTTGGCCCAGCCACCGGAGTCTGCGGTGTCCGAGGCCGGTCTGAGTCTGGTGTTGAGCGCCGCTCGTCGTGGTTCGCTGAAGATCGGCGTACCGGTGACTTATCGAGAAGTGACCGTGGGTAAGGTGACTGGTTATGAGCTGGGCCAGACTGCGGACCGGGTGCTGATTCATATCCTGATCGAGCCGAAGTACGCGCCATTGGTGCGCAGCGGCAGCCGATTCTGGAACAGCAGCGGTTTCGGTCTGGACATCGGCCTGTTCAAAGGCGCGACGGTGCGCACTGAATCCCTGGAGACGTTGATCCAGGGCGGTATCGCCTTCGCCACGCCGGAGGGCGAGCGCATGGGCAATCCGGCACGAGCGGAGCAGACCTTCCCGTTGTTCGACAAGTTTGAAGATGAGTGGCTGGTCTGGGCACCGAAAATTTCCCTCGGCAAATAAGCCCCAAACGGCAAGCACAAAAAAGGCCGCGATCATTTGATCGCGGCCTTTTTCGTTCCTGCGGTATCAGTTCCGGTCGAGTTAAACCTCGTCCAGTTCCGCTTCAGCCGGTTCGAGGTCGACGATGGCTTTCACCTCGTCATGCCGACGGATGTACTTCCAGTCCGCCTCATCGATGTAGATCCCGTTAGGTCCGCTGCCACCTTCGAGGTCGATGGCGACATGGGCGGAAACCTGCGGCTTCACACTGGCCAGAATCGGCACGAAGCCCAGTTGCAGGCTGGTTTCCAGCAATGCAGCCTGGTTCTTCTCATCGATGTCTGCTGCTTCGTCGAGGTAGTACGGCAGGCGCACGCGCCCGGCCTGATCGCGATCCATCAAGTGCAGCAACAAGTACATGTTGGTCAGCGCCTTGATGGTCATGGTCGTGCCGTTGGACGCCGCGCCATCAATGTCGGTGTGGATGACCGGCTGGCCGTTGACCTTGGTGATTTCGAACGCCAGCTCAAACAGGTCCTTGAGGCCCAGCTGGTTATGATTCGCCGCCACCAGACGTGCCAGGTATTCCTTGGCTTCTTCGTTCTTATTGTCCTGATCGGCGCTTTGGCTCAGGTCGAACACCGAGAGGGTTTCACCTTCTTCATACTGACCGGCGCTGTGAATGATCTGGTCGATATGTTTGAGGGCTTCCTTGTTCGGTGCCAGGACGATGCGGAAGCTTTGCAGGTTTGACACCTGACGCTTGTTGATCTCGCGGTTGAACAGGGCCAACTGGTGTTCGAGGCTGTCGT
>JAPLSD010000702.1 GCA_026398835.1 Pseudomonas sp. | reverse complement strand
TGGCGCTGCAACTCTCTGGCGATCGCCAACACCACGTCTTTTTCCTTCTGACCACGGGAACCGGAAGCGCCCGGGTCTTCGCCGCCGTGACCGGCGTCGATAACCACAATGATGTCGCGCTTGCCAGCCGGCGCAGGTGGCAGTTTGATCGCCGGCTCAACTGGAGTCACCGGAACCACGGGCACAGTCGCGACATTGGTCGGCGGCGGGATCGGCGCGGCATCAGCGGCGCTATCGAAAAGGTCAACCACCAACCGGTTGCCGTACTGCGCATTCGGCGCCAGGATGAAGCTTTTCGGTGTGACGGCTTTTTTCAGATCGATAACCACCCGCAGGTCGGTTGGCGTTCGCTGGGCCGAGCGCATGGCGGTAATCGGTGTATTGGCAGTGGAGACATTCAGCGGCGCTCCCAGCGTTGCGCCATTGATGTCGATCACCAGACGATCCGGGGAAGTCAAGGTGAAGACGCTGTGCTCGACCGGACCGGACAGGTCGAATACCAGTCGCGTGTTATCCGGTGCGCGCCACAGGCGTACACTGCGCACCTGTGTAGCGGCCACAGCGTCGACGGCCAATGCCGTAAGCAACAGTCCTACGACAGCAACCAACGCGCGAATGCGCATACCTAACCCCATCATTTATTTGAATTCCAATGCCAAAGCGGCACACCACGACTCGCCACGCGAGCCTTGGGGCAACAAACTCAGCGAACGTCCGCTGTTATGCGGGCTAATGGTAATGGTCAGGTCGGGCTTTGGCAAAAAGCCTGCACCACGCTGGGGCCATTCGATCAGACACAGTGCATCACCTTCGAAGTAATCACGGATGCCGAGAAACTCCAGTTCTTCCGGGTCGACCAGCCGATAAAGGTCAAAGTGAAAGGCTCGCACCTCTCCGATTTCGTAAGGCTCTACCAGGGTAAAGGTCGGACTTTTGACCGCCCCCACATGCCCCAGGCCGCGGATGATACCCCGCGACAAGGTGGTTTTTCCCGCACCCAGATCACCATCCAGAAAGATCACCCCGAGCCCCCGGGTGACTTGAGCGATATGCGCCCCCAACTTGATCATGGCTTCTTCATCGGCCAGATACAGCGTTACTTCAGACACGGTGATTGCTCCTCCAGCAACTGACGAATGGCTGGAATCAAATCACTGGCCGCCAGCCCCCGGCCCAACTTGCCTTGAAGCACACCAGCGCTGGCGTGCAGCCAGACTGCCAGACAAGCTGCATCGAAAGCGTTCATGCCCTGAGCCAGCAGCGCGCCGACCAATCCGGCCAGCACATCCCCCAAGCCCGCCGTCGCCATTGCCGGATGGCCACGATCACACAGCGCCAGGCGACCGTCCGGACTGGCGATCAGGCTGCCGGCACCTTTGAGGATGACCACTGCCGAGTGTTTCTGGCTCAATTCGCGCGCAACAGTAAAGCGATCTGCCTGAACGTCCGCTGTCGAAATACCTAACAGACGCGCCGCCTCGCCCGGATGCGGGGTGATCACGCAGCCCCTTGGCAATTCCAGCCCACCTTTAGCCAGCAGGTTCAGCGCATCGGCATCCCAGACTTGCGGCAAAGGCGCATTGACCGCCGCTGACAACAGACTGCGCCCCCACGCGCCTTGACCCAGCCCAGGGCCAACCACTACTACTGAGGCTTGCTCAAGCAGCCCCATCAGTTGGTTCGCCGAATGCGTGCCTACCGTCATCACTTCCGGCAAGCGCGCCAAGGCTGCCGGCACGTGCTCGCTGCGAGTCGCCAGGGACACCATGCCCGCACCGCTGCGCAGTGCACTTTCGGCACTTAATAAGATGGCACCACCAAAACCGCGGTCACCACCAATCAGCAACATATGGCCGGATTGACCTTTATGGGCAGTGGGGGAGCGTGATGCCAGACGCGGCAAGTTGCCCGGCATCAGACGTTTCGCGCTTGCGCAGGCCTTGGCCAGGAGTTCTGGAGGCGCTTGCAGATCATTGAACACCAGCTCTCCCACACAATCCGGAGCCTGTGCGGTGAACAGACCTAGCTTCAACCCGATGAACGTCACTGTCAGATCAGCCCGCACGGCCACGCCCAGGACCTGTCCGGTATCGGCACAAAGGCCCGAAGGAATATCCACCGCAGCAACTGGCAGGCCGCTGGCATTGATGGCAGTAATAATGCTGGCGTAAGGCTCTCGCACCTCGCCAGCCAGCCCTGTGCCCAGCAGCGCATCCAGCACAACACCGCTCAAGGTTGCCTGCGCGGTCCAGGCCTGGACACTTACCCCGGCCGCCAACGCTTCTGCATGAGCCAACGCGGCATCCCCTTGTAACCGCTGCGGATCAGCTGCCGCCAGAACCTGTACCTGCCAACCGGCACGCAGGGCCAATGCCGCGACCAGATAGCCGTCGCCCGCGTTATTGCCATGCCCTGCCACAACGCTGAGTTCGCCCGCATTCGGCCACCGTCGGACCAAGGCCCGCCACATGGCCCGCGCGGCAAGCTGCATCAATTCGAAGCCCGTCGTGCCTGCTGCAATCAGGCTCGCGTCGAGGTCACGAACTTGAGCGGCGCTATACAGCGCGTCGGGTAAATCGTCTTTAATTTGCGGCATGCGTCTTCAGGCTCCGATGTCTGGCAGAATTATACGCATCTCAGCCCCGGTTTCTCTCGCCTCATGCCTGCTATTACCACAGACCTTCCCGCCCTCGCCCAATCGATCAAGGATTGGGGCCGCGAGCTGGGCTTTCAGCAAGTCGGCATCAGCGGCCTGGACCTGGCCGAGCATGAGCAGCACCTGCAGCGCTGGCTCGACGCCGGGTATCACGGCGAGATGGACTACATGGGCGCCCACGGCAGTAAACGCTCGCACCCGGAAGAGTTGGTGCCCGGTACACTGAGAGTAGTGTCACTGCGCATGGATTACCTGCCAGGTGACACCCATATGGCGCAACGCTTGGCTCAGCCGGAAAAAGCCTATGTCTCGCGGTATGCTTTGGGCCGGGACTATCACAAGCTGATTCGCAAACGCGTGCAGCAGCTAGCAGATCGCATCCAGCAGGTCATCGGCCCATTTGGTTATCGCGCCTTCGTCGACAGTGCCCCGGTGCTCGAAAAGGCCATTGCCGAACAGGCCGGGCTTGGCTGGATCGGCAAGAACACCCTGGTCCTCAACCGCAAGGCCGGTAGCTATTTCTTTCTCAGCGAACTGTTTGTCGACTTGCCGTTGCCCGTGGACCCGCCCCACGCCACCGAGCACTGCGGGCGCTGCACCGCTTGCCTGGACATCTGCCCGACCAACGCATTCGTCGGCCCTTACGTGCTGGATGCCCGGCGGTGCATTTCCTACCTAACCATCGAACTGAAAACCGCCATTCCCGAGGATTTGCGGCCGCTGATCGGCAATCGGGTGTTTGGTTGTGATGACTGCCAGATCGTCTGCCCGTGGAACCGCTTCGCCCGCCCGTCAGGAGAAGGCGACTTCAAACCTCGGCACAATCTGGATAACGCCCAACTGGCCGAGCTGTTTATGTGGGATGAAGACAAATTCCTCAGCAGCACCGAAGGTTCGCCGCTGCGCCGGGCTGGCTACGAGCGCTGGTTGCGCAATCTGGCGGTAGGGCTGGGGAATGCACCTTCAACGATTCCGGTGCTGGAAGCGTTGAAGGCACGGCGAGATTACCCGTCAGAACTGGTGCGTGAGCATGTGGAGTGGGCGCTGATGCAGCACGAACAGCGCGCTCGCAGCGAAGGATTATCAGGCGCTTAACAGTGCAGCGAATCGGGTGAAGTTGGATTAGGGTTGCGCTTGCAACCCGTTTTGTTTTTTCCACTTGGCACTACGCCCCTTTCCTGTCGGCTCAATTAGCCCTTCGGCTTTCAACGAACGGAGAACCATGCGCACAGTATCGCGACTCACGCCTGGACAAGCTTCTTCAATCTCTGAAATTGAAAATGGCAGCGTGCGCTTCAGCGCTTCGGCTCGAACTCGATCGCTTTTGCCTCCATGGCGTTTATCAATGGTGCCTACGCGCTCCTCAAACTCCTTATAAGCACGAAGCAGCGCTCCCCAGAAGTAGTTGAGCCAAGGTTGGACATCGTGCTTACCTTCGTGCCAGCCTTGAGAACTGACTTCAAGTGTTTCGTAGTAGCTTTCCTTCGAGTCCTCGAAGATGCGCTCAAGACTGATAAAACGGCCTACGCAATAATCAAACTGGTAAAGCAGCAACAAAGTAAGCAGCCGAGCTACCCGGCCGTTGCCATCCGAGAAAGGATGTATGCATAGGAAGTCCAGGATACTCAGCGGGACCAGGACCAAAGGATCGGCAAGATTCTGATCTATAGCAGCGCGATATCGCATGACCATATCGGCCATTGCAATGGGTGTCAGATGTGCAGCGACCGGTTGAAAACGAACACGTGAACTGCCGTCAGGATGGCGTTCGATAATGTCGTTGTTGGTTGCTTTCCAATCCCCTCCATCCTGCGGCATGTAGCGGTAAAGCATATTGTGCAGTTGGCGAATAATCCCTTCGGAAAATGGCATTTCCCCTGTTGCTTCGTGGATTAAAGACAACGCATCGCGGTACCCGGCAACCTCTTGTTCAGAACGGCTTTGGGGTTCGGCATTTTTAATGACGAGCGACTTCAAGCGTCCAGGTGCTACGACCACACCTTCCAGGCGGTTCGATGACTCGGTGGACTCGATGACCGCAAGTTGCTTCAGGTCTCCGAGAATCTCTGGAGATTGAGCGACGAATAGTTGCTGCTTGCCGCGATACTCACCCAAGGCGCGCAACGTCGCGACTTGTAGACCGTTGTAGCGCAGCTTTGAGAGGAACTCGGGTGTGAGCGATCGCATATCGCAGCCTTTCCTTAATGGGGTAGCACTTAGCTTAAATAGGGTAAACAGCTACAGATTTACCCCCTTTAATGCTTTTTTACCCCATTCAGGTACGTCAGGCCAGACCGGTCCATCGACATCATGTTTCGATCTTAATGATCTCTGAATATTCGCCAGTTCAACGACGAAAACTCAATGTTCGTCGTTGTAGACGAACTTCGGCATTTCCCAGTGAAAACGTATCGCCAGCAAGCGCAATAGAAACCCACCGAACAAGGTAAGCAGAATCGCCTGCTCGCCCGGTAATTGCAGGTAGACGCAAAGCAGATAACACCAGGCGGCCGCGAACGAGACGCTGGCATAGAGTTCGCGGCGGAAGATC
>JAPLSD010000743.1 GCA_026398835.1 Pseudomonas sp. | reverse complement strand
TCCTGCACGTCATACAATGCGTCGAGAACCGCGAGGTAGCTTTCTCCCGGAACACAGAAAGCTCTTTTGACGCCATGGATGCGTAAGGCATCCACCAATATTTGACCTCCGCTACGACGAGAAATGGCTTTATTCATTGTTATCTCCAGAGTCGAATGGTGCGGTGTGAAGAGGTGAGTTGCTCCCTTAATTTTCCTCTACGTTATCGATGTACTTGAAACGCTCGATCAGAAAGTCGATCAGGCTGCGAACCCTCGCGGATAAATGCAGTTGTTGCGGGTATACCGCATACACGTCAGCGCGGGTGGGGGTTTGGTCTTCCAGCACCAGGCGCAGCCGGCCACTGCGCACATAGCGTGCGATGTCCCATTCGGCCCGCAGTAAAATCCCAAACCCCTCCAGCGCCCAGTTCAGCGCCACCTCCCCATCGTTGCAACCCAAGGCTCCATGCACCTTGATGTTTTCTGTGTGGCCTCCATGATTGAAACTCCAGACGCCATAGGGCGACTCGTTCTGACGGATGAAAATGCAATTGTGGTTTTGCAGGTCGGTCAGCTTCTGAGGTGTTCCATATTTGTCCAGGTAGAGCGGTGAGGCGCACAACAAGCGGCGATTGGAGGCGATCTTTCGTGCGTGGAATGCGGCGTCTGGCAAGGTGCCAAAACGAATGCCCAGATCGAAGCCGTGTGTTGCCAAATCCAGTGGGTGGTCGCTGATCTCCAGTTGAATTTCGACCTCAGGGTATTGGGCGAAGAACGCTGCCAAGGCTGGGCCGATATGGCGACGGCCAAAACCCAGTGAGGCATTGACGCGAATCAAGCCCTTGGGTGTTGCTCTGCTGCTGCTTATCAACTGCTCAAGCTCATCGATCTGCGTCAGGATGCGAGCAGCATGTGAGAAGTACAGCTCTCCTTCTGAGGTCAGGCTCATCGAACGCGTGGTCCGGTTGACCAAGCGTATGCCAAGCCTTGCTTCCAGCGCAGTCAGGCGTTTGCTGACTGCCGGGGGCGTAACACCCAACTCCCGAGCAGTCGCTGCCAGGCTGCCTTTATTGGCTAGCAGGTAGAAAAAAGACAAATCCAGCGTCTGGCTCATTCGTAACTCAAAGTTATTTATGTAGTGATTTGGAGTAACTCACGCCTCTTCGTTCACTACATATACTCCGCTCACACCCTACTTGGACAGCCCAGTCCGAGGGGAACAACAAGAACGTAACGAGAGTGGAGTTGATTGATGAGCGCATACAAAATTGCTGCGGTTCCAGGTGATGGTATCGGTGTTGAAGTCATCGCCGCTGGTGTCGAGGTGCTGCAAGCTCTGTCGAAAAAATCCGGTTTTGAGCTGGATTTCAAACACTTCGACTGGAACTCCGATAACTACCTGAAAAACGGCTACTACATCCCGGAAGGTGGCCTGGAAGAACTGAAAACCTTCGACGCCATCTTCTTTGGCGCCGTCGGTGCGCTCAACGTACCGGATCACATTTCTCTCTGGGGCCTTCGCCTGCCGATTTGCCAAGGCTTCGACCAATACGCCAATGTGCGTCCGGCTCGCGTACTGCCAGGGGTAAAAAGCCCGCTGCTCAATGGTGATCAGATTGACTGGGTGGTGGTGCGTGAAAACTCCGAGGGCGAGTACTCCGGCAACGGTGGTCGCGTTCACAGAGGCCTGCCCGAAGAAGTGGCTACCGAAGTGTCCGTGTTCACTCGTGTCGGGGTAGAGCGAATTCATCGCTTCGCCTTCGAACTGGCGCAGAGCCGCCCACGCAAGCACCTGACCATGGTCACCAAGTCCAACGCCCAGCGTCACGGCATGGTGTTGTGGGACGAGATCTTCTACGAAGTCGCCAAGGACTTTCCGGACGTCAGGATCGACAAGGAACTGGTCGACGCCGTGACCACGCGCATGGTGCTCAAGCCGTCGACGCTGGACGTTATCGTCGCCACTAACCTGCACGCCGACATCCTGTCCGATCTGGCCGCAGCCCTGTCCGGAAGTCTGGGCATCGCGCCGACCGCCAACCTGAATCCTTCGCGTAAATTCCCGTCGATGTTCGAACCGATCCACGGCTCGGCTTTCGACATCACCGGCAAAGGCGTCGCCAACCCGATCGCAACATTCTGGACGGCGGCGATGATGCTTGAACACCTCGGCGAAGCGGCCGCGGCGAAACACCTGATGTCTGCCATCGAAGCCGTGACCGAAAGCGGACTGCATACCCCGGATTTGGGCGGCAATGCCACCACCCGCCAGATCACTGAAGCGGTAATCGAGTTGATCAACCGCTGATATTTTTCGCTGATTCAAGCTGCGGCACAACGCCAAGGGGCAGATCACCGATCCGACCCCTTGGCATTTCCTGACAACAATAAAAAATCAGGGCCCTGTCATGAAAAGAATATTTGGCAAACTTTATGTACAAGTCCTCATCGCCGTCATCCTCGGCGCCATCGTCGGTGTGCTCGTTCCCGAAACCGGAACAGCGCTCAAGCCTTTGGGCGATGCTTTCATCAAATTGATCAAAATGCTCCTCGCTCCGGTGATCTTCCTGACGGTGGTGACGGGCATTGCACGCATGGAAAACATGAAGGAGCTGGGCCGTGTCGGCTTCCGGGCTCTGCTCTATTTCGAAGTCGTGTCCACGCTGGCGCTGGTCGTTGGTCTGGTGGTCGTTGATGTGTTCAAGCCCGGCGCGGGCATGAACATTGATGTCGCCACGCTGGACACTTCCAGTCTGGCGACCTACACCTCGGCAGTGAAGCACGCGTCGTTCATGGACTTCGTCATGAACATCATCCCCGACACCATCGTGGATGCCTTCGCCAAGGGCAACGTGCTGCAAATCTTGCTGTTTTCCATACTGCTCGGCATTGCACTGGCGCATGTGGGACCGCGCGCAAAAGTGTTCATCGACACGCTGGATAGCCTGATGCAGGGGATGTTCCGCATCGTCAACATGGTCATGCGCCTGGCCCCCATCGGTGCATTTGGCGCAATCGCTTTCACCATCGGCAAATACGGCTTCGGCTCGCTGTTCTCGCTTGGCAAGCTGATGGCCTGCGTCTACCTGACCTGCGCCGTGTTCGTGATCTTTGTGCTGGGGCCGATCTGCCGCTACAGCGGTTTCAGCCTGTGGAAGTTTCTGAAATTCATCAAGGAAGAACTGTTCACCGTACTGGGCACCAGCTCTTCGGAATCGGTGCTCCCGCAGATGATTTCCAAGATGGAAAAGGCCGGTGTGTCCAAGCCCGTTGCCGGGATGATCATTCCCTCCGGATTGACTTTCAACCCGGATGGTCAAGCGATCTACTACACCATCGCAGCTATTTTCATCGCCCAGGCGACGAATACGCCGTTAACCCTGACGGATCAATTGATCGTGCTGGCGGTGCTGATGTTTACGTCCAAAGGCTCTGCGGGTGTGACCGGTTCGGGATTCATCATTCTTGCGGCCACGTTATCTTCCCTTGGGACCATTCCGGTGGCGGGAATGGTGTTGCTGCTGGGCGTCGACCGGTTCATGTCGGAAGCGCGAGCGATCACCAACACCATC
>JAPLSD010000284.1 GCA_026398835.1 Pseudomonas sp. | reverse complement strand
TCCAGATCAACGATCCGAATGGGCGCTTTGGCCGTCCCCAGAGCCCTGACCCGCGCTTCTCCGTCGATGACGCCAACCCGACTATCCACGCCGCCACCGGCTACCCGATGTGCGTGCCACGCTCGGCATCCGGAGACGCACTCTGCCCAGAGAAAAACCGGCCAAAGGTCGTTACCCCGACCAGCACTAACAACTGCCGAAACTTCAGCCAGGCCGGCGTAGCTCCCCCGGTAAGCGGAGAGCTTTCCCCGCCGATTGCGGGCCAGCTCTATTGCAGCCAGTACGTCATGAAGAGACTCACCGATCCTACACGCACTGCGACGGACCCCGACCCGACCCAGCAAGCGCCGTTCGAAGTCGGCGACTTCATCATCTACGCCGGCACGCTGATGAAGTCGGCTACAGTGGGTGGCCCGGACTACATCTCGGCGCACACGATAGACGCCCGCATCGGGATCTACACTCAGCCTGGTACGCAGCCCAGCTACCTGTCTATCGGAAATTTTAGCATCAGCTCCTCCGACCCCTCGGCGACCGCCATCAATGGTGCGGCGCAGGAGGTGCAGAATCGGCTTATCCTCGAAGCATCAACTACCGACGTCAAGACTCCGGTCGACATTTATCTGGTGGACGTCGATCCCTCGACCGGTGTGCAAACCAACCGCTGGGTGACACCTTTTGAGATGACGAGTGAGTGCCCTTTCGCCGGTGCAGTGGGCTGTTTCGGCGCCACGGGTGGCATCACGACCCAGAACCTTGGCGCTCTGCCGGAACGTGCCAGGATTCAGGCGGGCAAGGCGCCGGTTGGGATCCTCAGCCAGCCGACCCGTAACCTGCGTGTCATGGTGCGCTCGCTCTGCGCTCCGACGGCGACCGCCAGCCAGACTGTAGTGGACAGTTGCTTGCAAAATGCCAGTAAGCTACCAGTGGCCAACGGTCTGATTGCGGGACAGTATATGGCGCCGGTGTTTAATTTCATCTTTCCGGAAAACACCAAGCCGGGCGACCCCATCGTCCCGAACGACTTCTGGCACCTGCCGTTCGTGCGCAATGGAGAAGGTGCGAGCACCCCGACTGGCGTCGGCCCGCTGGAGCCCACTCCGTGGTGAGCATGGCCTGACTACTCAGGATGAAAGCCTTACAAGCCCGGGTCGCAAGGTCCGGGCTTTTTTCATTCGGGTGTCAACCTTATTCAGGACGGGACACACTAAAAAAAAAGCCGCGGCTCCCGAAGGAGCCGCGGCTTTAGAAGAACTGCGTTAAGGCTTAGTAGCCCAGACCGAAGTCTTCTTCTTTCATGTCCATCAGGTTGTTGGCGCCAGACAGCATGGTTGCAACGTGAGTGCGGGTACGCGGCAGGATACGCTGGAAGTAGAAACGCGCGGTCTGCAGCTTGGCGGTGTAGAACGCCTCTTCGGTGGTGCCGGCAGTCAGTTTCTCGGCAGCCAGACGCGCCATGTCAGCCCAGAAGTAAGCCAGGCAGGCATAACCGGAGTACATCAGGTAATCCACCGAAGCGGCACCGACTTCTTCGCGGTCTTTCATGGCTGCCATACCGACCTTCATGGTCAGCTCGCCCCACTCTTTGTTCAGTGCAGCCAGAGGCTCGACGAATTCCTTGACCGCATCGTTGCCTTCGTTGGTCTGGCAGAACTTGTGAACGATCTTGGTGAAGCCTTTCAGAGCCTCGCCTTGAGTCATCAGCACTTTACGGCCGAGCAGGTCCAGCGCCTGGATACCAGTGGTGCCTTCGTACAGCATGGAAATGCGGCTGTCGCGAACGTTCTGCTCCATGCCCCACTCGGCGATGAAGCCGTGACCGCCGTAAATTTGCACGCCGTGGTTGGCGGATTCGAAGCCCACTTCAGTCATAAAGGCTTTGGCGATTGGAGTCATGAAGGCCAGCAGTGCGTCGGCTTTCTTCTTCTCTTCTTCATCCACGCCGTACTTGACGATGTCGACCTGCTTGGCCGTGAAGTAAACCATTGCACGGTTGCCTTCGGCGAACGCCTTCATGGTCAACAGCATGCGGCGTACGTCAGGGTGCACAATGATCGGGTCAGCGGCTTTGTCCGGCGCTTTCGGGCCAGTCAGGGAGCGCATTTGCAGGCGATCACGAGCGTATTTCAGGCCGCCCTGGAAGCCGATCTCGGCGTGAGCCAGACCTTGCAAAGCCGTACCCAGACGCGCGGTGTTCATAAAGGTGAACATGCAGTTCAAGCCTTTGTTCGCCGGGCCGATCAGGAAACCGGTGGCCGCGTCGAAGTTCATCACGCACGTCGCGTTACCGTGGATGCCCATCTTGTGTTCCAGGGAACCGCAGGTCACGGCGTTGCGCGAACCGATCGAACCGTCAGCGTTCGGCATGTACTTTGGAACGATGAACAGCGAAATGCCTTTAGTGCCGGCCGGTGCATCCGGCAGACGCGCCAGAACGATGTGGACGATGTTGTCGGCCATGTCGTGTTCACCGGCCGAGATGAAGATCTTGGTGCCAGTGACTTTGTAGGAACCGTCAGCCTGAGGTTCTGCCTTGGTGCGCAGCATGCCCAGGTCGGTGCCGCAGTGCGGCTCGGTCAGGCACATGGTGCCGGTCCATTCGCCGGAAACCAGTTTGGTCAGATAAGCCTCTTGCTGCTCAGGCGTACCGTGCTCGGAAATGGTGTTCATCGCGCCATGAGACAGGCCTGGGTACATGCCCCATGACCAGTTGGCTTCGCCAACCATTTCGCTGACTGCCAGACCCAGAGACTCTGGCAGGCCTTGGCCGCCGTGCTCTACGTCGTGAGCCAGGCTTGGCCAGCCGCCTTCGACGAATTGCTTGTAGGCTTCTTTGAAGCCAGTCGGGGTCTTAACGCCGGACTCACTCCAGGTGCAGCCTTCGGTGTCACCCACGCGGTTCAGCGGAGCCAACACCTGCTCACAAAACTTGGCGCCTTCCTCGAGAATGGCGTCAACCATATCCGGGGTAGCGTCCTGGCAAGCCGGCAGGCTCTGATAGTGCGCTTCGTAGCCGAGCAGTTCGTCACGAACGAAGCGAATATCACGCAAGGGGGCCTTGTAGTCAGGCATAGCGATAAACCTCTGCTGATGAATCCTGGAATGAACAACCGCGTTGATTTGTTATGGCGGTCAAACAGTTGTTTGAAACATACGTTTACGACCAAACCTTGTCAAGCACCGTTCCAATGCCGTTCGTCATCGACGGGCCGAATGCCACGCAGGCAAAGGCCCACAGCCATTGGCTGCGCATCAGACGGTTTAGGAAATTTTAGTTGAAAGAGAAGGACATGCCTGACAGAACGCCATGCAGCGCACGGCGCTGAAGCAGAAAATTCAGCGAGGAGTCAAGCGAAGGTATTGATCAACGTGCCGAGCATTTCATCGGACGCCTTGGCGACTTTAACGCCCAGTTCCGCCTGAATCTTGCCCATGGACATCTCGACCATGCTGCTGGCCAGATCCGATTGCTGGCTGCGGTCTACCGAGCGCAGGCGATCGACCTGGACTTCGGAAGACTGACTGGTGATGGAGCGCTCAATGGTCGTGTTGGCGATCTGGCTGGCGGCCTGATCGACACGGTTCTGCCCTGTCTGAATGGTGCTCAGACCAGCGTAGAAAGCGGTATTCCCGGAGATTTCCATGGGAGAACTCAATCCTGAATAGGATAAACAGGGGCCATTGAAGCAGACCCACCCGCAAAAGGCCCGACAAAAACACTAATGGCACAGTGCCTTATCATAGGCAAAATCTAGTCAAGCAGGTCCAGCTGTAAATACTCGGCCACCGCTTCTGCCGTGACAGCCTTGAGCTTTGGCACTCGACCGAGACACGGCGCGGGTAGCCGTTCGGCCAGGGTCGCGAGATTCTCCTCCAGACGTGAAGTCTTGGGATCGATAATGTTGGCGACCCAGCCCGCCAACTGCAAACCGTCCAGGGCAATCGCCTCGGCTGTCAGCAATGCATGATTGATGCAACCCAACCGCACCCCCACCACCAGAATGACCGGTAAATTCAAGGCCATCGCCAGGTCTGACAGGTTGTCCTGATCGGCCAATGGCACTCGCCAGCCGCCAGCGCCTTCGATCAAGGTGAAGTCTGCTTCTTTATCCAGAATGTGCCGCATCGGCCCCAGCAACGACTGAACCGTCAACATCACGCCTGCCTCACGGGCCGCCAGATGCGGCGCAATCGCCGGCTCGAATGCCACCGGGTTGACCTCGGCGTAACTCAGCGGCAATGAGCATTCAGCCAGCAACGCCAGTGCATCAGCGTTGCGCAGCCCCTTGGGCGTCACCTCGCAGCCGGAGGCCACAGGTTTACCCGCCGCCGTGCTCAATCCCGCCGACCGCGCAGCATGCAACAGGCCTGCGGCGATGGTGGTCTTGCCGACATCGGTATCAGTGCCGGTGATGAAATAGGCTGCACTCATAAAGGCTTCTCCAATACGGCGTAGACCACCTGATAAGTCGCTGGCAGCCCTTGTCCCTGACGAAACTGTTCATAGGCTTCGATCATACCGAGGATCCGCGCCCGGCCCGTCAAACCACCCGGCCGACCCGGATTCAGATTGTGCGCGCCCAGGGCTTTCAGCTCGTGAGTCAGGCTGCGCACGTCCGGGTAATGCAGAATATGCGGGCGAGTTTCCAGGCTGACCACACGCAAACCGCTGGCAGCACACAGCTGCTGATAAGTGCTGAACTGGCGGAAGCGATTGACGTGAACC
>JAPLSD010000613.1 GCA_026398835.1 Pseudomonas sp. | reverse complement strand
GTATTGCCGCCGGACCTGGATACTCAGGCCATTGCCAATCACCTGGTCGAGTTCTTCAAGAGCGAAGTACGCGAGAACCGTTTGACCAACAGCCTGATGCCGCTGCAGGCGGGCATCGGCACCATCGCCAACGCGGTGATGCACGGGTTGATCGAGTCGCCGTTCCACGACATGACCATGTACTCCGAAGTGCTACAAGACTCCACCTTCGACCTGTTCGACGCCGGCAAGCTGAGCTTCGCCTCGGGCAGTTCCATGACCCTGTCCGCCAAAAAACACGCCGAGGTCTTCAGCGACCTGAGCCGTTACAAGCCGCAATTGGTACTGCGCCCGCAGGAGATCTCCAACCATCCGGAAGTCATCCGCCGCCTGGGCATCATCGGCATCAACACCGCGCTGGAGTTCGATCTGTACGGCAACGTCAACTCCACTCACGTCTGCGGTACGCGGATGATGAATGGCATCGGCGGCTCGGGCGACTTTGCACGCAATGCGCACCTGGCGATCTTCGTCACCAAGTCGATTGCCAAGGGTGGCGCGATTTCCAGCGTAGTACCGATGGTCAGCCACGTTGACCATACCGAGCATGACGTCGACATCCTCGTCACCGAGATAGGCCTTGCGGACTTGCGCGGCTTGGCGCCACGGGAGCGGGCGCGGGTGATCATCGACAACTGCGTGCACCCGGCTTATCGCGAAGCGTTGAATGACTACTTCAAAGCCGCCTGCGCCCTGGGTGGACACACGCCGCACATACTGCGTGATGCACTGAGCTGGCACATCAACCTGGAAGAAACCGGGAAAATGCTTGCGGTGTAATTGATACAGTTGGCAGCTGACGCAAACACAATTTCGTCAGCTCGCCATTGTCACAGCAGCATCCATCTAAAACTGTACTGCTGTACCGGTCTTTTCCTACCGAAACTCCCTACCTTTCAGAGCTACATACCTAAAAATGCACTACAAGAGTGCAGATAGGTACAGTTGCCTCATTTATGAGCAGTACAGCACCTATAAACAGTTAACTGGTCCCTCACAATACAGGTGAACTGTATCTAGAGAGTCTTGCGCAAGAGGAGGATCATTGGCATCAGTTAAACCACTACCTAATCCCGCCATAAGCGGAAGGATGTCAACCATGGAACGTACACTCAGTTCCGACCTGTTCTTCGAAGACAACACTGCAAAAACCCAGGCTTCCATGCCTCTTCGTGTTATCGCCAACCTGGCTGGCTGACGCAGGGATTAGCGAAGCACAACGCTACGAAGAGCTGAGCAAGCCGTTCTGGCGCTAAGTTAGCGTCGCTGGCTCTGACCCACCGGGTCCACCGCCAGCAACCCGAATTGCACAAACAAAACCCGTCGCAGGTAACTGCGACGGGTTTTGTCGTTTCAGGGGCCTAAAATCGAGACCGTACAAAAGGTCTATCGCCTGACAGGTACAGTTTGTAATTTACCAATACTGAACCAGTACAATTAAACGCTGGTGTATCTGTATTCACTCCCTTTCAAAGATCAACATGGTGCTCCAGGGCCGGTACTTCGGCCTGCTCGCAAGGACTGCACCATGAATCGCTTACTGGATATATCGGTACCCAAACCTCAACAGAACTCACTTGCCAGCGCTCTGGGACGCCTGTTTTCAGCACTGGCCCGGGGCATGGAGAGAGCCCGCACCAGACGCTTGCTGAGCCAGCTCAATGATCAGCAATTGTCCGATCTGGGACTCAGTCACTCTGACCGCATCGCTGAAATGGACAAACCGTTCTGGCGCTAGTCGTACACAGAAGACAGACAGGGCTATTCGAATAGACACCGTGCGGCCTAACATCCAACAAGAACGTGGCGAACTCTGTAGTGCGTGCGTCTGTCTGATGTTCAAGGCACTACGCAACTCGCCTGGCTGCCCGGTGTTTTGCTCGGCTCCACTTTTATCTGTTAATCCACAGGAGTTACCCCATGTCCCGTCTTCGTCTGCTCAGCGTTGCAGCCCTGCTGGCCGTGGCCGCCAATGCGCATGCCACTAGCTTTATCGTGACCACTGATGCCGTCGTCGGTGCGCTCAAGGCCACCTCCGACGCCACGTCTGATGCCTCTTCCTCCCTGCGTGACAACAAGATTGTCCGCGCAGCCCGTGACGACGCCGCCAGTTTCGTCGCCAGCGAAGGCGCCATTCGTGGTGTGAAACTGGAAAGCGCTTTTGACCACATTCGTCATCAAGCACCGCAGTTGAATGCGACCGACGCACAACTGGCTCAAGCCATCCTGGCAATCTGATCGTAAATCGTAAGCGGGGCACGCATGCCGTGCCCCGATCTTTCGACGCTGGCTCTGGCCCGGGCGTTGCGCTAGCCTTGGCGCTCGCTTTCAGCTATCGAGTCTCATGCGTTTTCTCTCAGATTTGCTTATCGCCCCGATATTTATCGCCATCTGCTGGACAGGTTCGGCCCATGCCTTCGACCTCAGCACCCAAGGCCTTGTGGCCAGCGGCTACGCCACAAGCAAAGTGACGTCTGCCCCCTTCGACAATAAACTGATACTCGCCGCCCAGGATGACGCTGCAGCTTTCATTGCCAGTGATGGCCAACTGCGAGGAGCGCAACTGGAGTCCGCCCTGGTTTATCTGCGCCAAACTCAACCAAAACTTCGTGCCAGCGATCTTGAACTGGCACAGGCAATTCTCGTCCAATAGTTATCTATGCTTTTCGGAGTCGTTCCATGCGTAACCCACTGATTGCTGCCACTCTTGGCCTGCTGTTGTTGGCCGGTGTGACCCAGGCGCACACCCTGGAAGCCACCAGTAACATGATTATTCGTGCCTCCCAGCGCACGATCGATTTCACCTCTGATACCACCAGCTCCATTCGTAACTCAAAAATCGTGCGTGAAGCCCATGACGATGCGGCCAGCTTTGTCGCCAGCAATGGCGATATCCGTGGCGCGCACCTGGAAGCCGCCTTCAACACCTTGCGCACCCGCGTGCCGGAAGCTCGCGATGCCAGTGATCAGGTACTCGCCGAAGCCATCCTCGCACTGTGAAGTCGCTCGCCGTCTGGCTGCTGGCCGGGATTGTGTTGCTGCTGGGCAGCACGGCCCAGGCCGGGCTGCAACTGCGGCTCAAGACCGATGGTCTGAGCCCTGCTGAGCAACAGGCCAGCCAGGCGCTGCTCGATGAAGCGATGCAGGCGCTGCCACCGCGTTTCGTCAAGCAATTGGACCGCCGCATCGATGTCGGCTGGACCAGCGACATGCCGAGCAACGCCTATGGCCAAGCCTCGCTGGTGGCCGAACTCGACCTCAATCGCAACCTGCTGGCCAGTCTCACCGACGGCTCCGCTGCGACGAAAGCAACTCATCGCCCCCACGGCACCGTGCGCCGGGAATTGCTTGCCACGGTGCTGCACGAACTGACCCACATCTATGATCGCTCGCGCTTATGGCCAGACGCAGAACGTACGCTGATCCAGCGCTGCATGCGGCAGAACAACAGCTCAGGCCTGATCGGCATCCCGGACCAATGCCGCGGCCAGACGGCACGACGCTTTACCCTCAGTGATGACCCGCGTTTGCTGGACCTCGCCGGCTGGCCGCAATACGTCGGGCGCCGTGGCGAACGCGAGCAGCACAACCGACAGATCGTCCGTAGCCCGGACATCTACGAGACGACCAATCCCAAGGAGTTCGTCGCGGTCAACATGGAGTACTTCCTCCTTGACCCGAGCTACGCCTGTCGTCGTCCCGCGCTATATCGCTACTACAAAGAACACTTTGGCTGGGCGCCCGCCGCCAAGGACACTTGCGCCAAGTCCTTTGCCTTCCTCAATGCAGGCAGTGACTTTGCCAAACAGCCGTTAGGGCAGGTCGATCCAGAACGGGTGTATGCCGTCGACTACCTACTGGCCGAAGCCAACCAGAACTGGGTCAGCCGCTGGGGTCATAGCATGTTGCGGCTGGTGATCTGCGCGCCTGGCCGTCCTCGCGGACCGGACTGCCGACTGGACCTGGATCAGCATCTGGTGCTGTCCTATCGCGCCTTTGTTGGCGACGTGCAGCTGTCCAGTTGGGATGGTCTGGTCGGCAAGTATCCGTCTCGACTATTCGTGTTACCACTGGCGCAAGTCATCGATGAATACACCAAGACTGAACTGCGCAGTCTGGCCTCGGTGCCGCTGAACCTGTCGCGTAGCGAAATCGAAGACGTGGTCCAGCACGCGGCCGAAATGCACTGGAGCTACGACGGCAACTATTACTTCCTGTCCAACAACTGCGCGGTCGAAAGTCTCAAGTTGCTGCGCAGTGGCAGCAACAACCCGCAGCTGACCGGTCTGGACAGCATCATGCCCAACGGTTTGCTGGAAGTGCTCAAGGGCCGCGGGCTGGCGGACACCAGCGTGCTGGACGACCCGCGCGAGGCGCTGCGTCTAGGCTATCGCTTCGACTCGTTCCGTGATCGTTATCAGGCGATGTTCGAGGTGTTGAAGAAGCATCTGCCGATCAAGCAGGACACCGTCGA
>JAPLSD010000806.1 GCA_026398835.1 Pseudomonas sp. | reverse complement strand
CGTGCACCACTGGGCGTCAGCGAAACGCCCTGAGCGTGATGGCGGATCAGCAGTTGCACGCCAAAGCTGTCTTCCAGCCCCTTGATCGCCGTGGAGATCGACGGCTGCGCGATGTACAGCTTGCGCGAGGCCTCGGCGACGCTGCCACATTCGACGGTAGTGATGAAGTACTTCAGTTGACGCAGATTGTAGGCAGCCACTGCAAACCTCGTTCTATGCCCCGTTGCGGGGTGGGTGAATTCGAAGCCAGACATCTTCTGGCTCGACTTCTGTTGCTTAGAGCCTAAGCAAATTGCGCACCGCCATGTCCGCTTGGCGAGCGCTTTTCTTGTACCCGAACAATAACCACAAGGCGCGCGCTTGGGGTATTTAGCTGCCCAGTTTTTTCATGGCCTGCGAACACATATTTACTATTTTTCCTTGACCAGCGCCTGCGCCACCATCCAATCAACTAGTCCGCATCAGGGGAGTCTGAACGTGTTCGAGCTTGAATATTGGCAACGCCAGGCAGCCACGCTGCGCTTTCGTGATCAGGCATTGATCGGCGGTAACTGCGTGCCCGCCCAGTCCGGGCAAACCTTTGCCGCGATCAACCCAGCCACCGGCGAGTGCCTGGCCCAGGTCGCCGCGTGCGGCAGTGGGGACGTCGATGCGGCGGTGATCAGCGCTCGTCAGGCGTTCGAGTCCGGCAGTTGGTCGGCTCGCTCTCCCAGTGAGCGCAAGCACGTGCTGTTGCGCCTGGCGGACTTGATCATGGCCAACCGCGAAGAGCTGGCGCTGCTCGACTCGCTGAACATGGGCAAGCCAGTGATGGACGCCTACAACATTGATGTGCCGGGCGCAGCCGGGGTATTTCGCTGGTACGCCGAAAGCCTCGACAAACTCTACGATCAAGTCGCGCCGAGTGCGCAGAACGTGTTGGCGACCATCACCCGCGAAGCCCTCGGTGTAGTCGCAGCAGTGGTGCCATGGAATTTTCCGCTGGACATGGCCGCCTGGAAACTCGCCCCGGCCCTGGCCGCAGGTAACTCGGTGATTCTCAAACCCGCCGAGCAATCGCCATTCTCCGCATTGCGTCTGGGTGAGCTGGCGCTGGAAGCTGGCCTGCCGCCAGGCGTGCTGAACGTGTTGCCAGGCCTCGGCGAACAGACCGGCAAGGCGTTGGGTCTGCACCCGGACATCGATTGCCTGGTGTTTACCGGCTCCACCGAGGTCGGAAAATACTTCATGCAGTACTCGGCGCAATCGAACCTCAAGCAAGTCTGGCTCGAATGCGGCGGCAAGAGTGCCAATCTGGTGTTCGCCGATTGCCAGGACCTGGAGCTGGCGGCGCAGAAAGCCGCCTTCGGGATCTTCTTCAATCAGGGCGAAGTCTGTTCGGCCAACTCGCGGTTGCTGGTGGAGCGCTCGATTCATGATGAGTTTGTCGAGCGCCTCAAGGCTCAGGTCGAACGCTGGCAGCCGGGCGATCCGCTGGACCCTTCAAGCACTGCCGGAGCCATTGTCGACAGCCGTCAGACCGGGCGGATCATGACGTTTATCCAGGACGCCGAACGACATGGTGCGCAACGCATCTGCGGCGGCCGGCAGTTGACCTTTAATGCTTCCCACAACTTTATCCAACCGACGATTTTCACCGGCGTGACCCCGGACATGCCGTTGTTTCGCGACGAAGTGTTCGGCCCGGTGCTGGCGGTCACGGCGTTCGATGACGAAGCCCACGCTCTGCAACTGGCCAACGACAGCGTCTACAGCCTGGCCGCATCGCTGTGGACCGACGACCTCAATCGCGCCCACCGCGTGGCGCGGCAGTTGCGTGCCGGCACGGTATCGGTGAACAGCGTCGATGCGCTCGACGTGACAGTACCGTTCGGCGGCGGCAAGCAGTCCGGTTTCGGCCGCGATCTGTCGCTGCACTCATTCGATAAATACACCCAGTTGAAGACCACCTGGTTTCAACTGCGCTGACAATAAAAACGGAGAACTGGCGATGACCACCCCACGTGAAACCCGCGACTACCAGGCCGCCGATGCCGCGCACCACATCCACGCG
>JAPLSD010000628.1 GCA_026398835.1 Pseudomonas sp. | reverse complement strand
TCGGACGCGACCATCCGCACCAGCTCTTCGGACGCGGCGGTCATCACATAGACGTCGATACCGTTTTCCATCAGCTTGTTGTACAGCTCGGCCTGGCCGGTGTAGACCTTCGGCGGCTGGACGTCGATGGTCTTGACCACATCGCCATCGTAATAGGTGCTCGGCACCGGTTTACCGGAGGCCATCAGCTCATCGACGTAGCCTTTGAGTTCTTTGAGGGTGAAGCCCGAAAACACTTGCGCGACCCATGGATAGCAAACCATGTCGTCGATTTCGCAGAGGCGGTAGTAGTAACTGAACAGGCTTTCCTTATGGTCGGCGGTGTCCTTGAACGGGATCAGCTTCAGGGAGGGATCGAGGGTCTCGCGGGTGATCAGGCCCTTGTTTTCCATGAACGGCAACAAGGACTCTTCCAGGTCGTAGCGGTAACTGGTGTTGTCCATGTCGAACACCGCGAAGTTACCTTTGTTGGCGTTGGCCGCGATCATCGCGTCCAGTTGTTTGGCCTGTGCTTCTGGCCAGTGCTTCAACTCGGTGGCAAACCCTTGACCGGCAAGGCCCAGGCACAGTGCGGCGGCAAACAATCCCGGAACGATTTTCATGTGCATGTTCTCCCTGAATGAAAGTCATCGACGCTAACAAATCCATATGACAGTCCTCGCCTCTGCGCGACCGCCTGCATCCTGATCACGTCATCGACATTTGTCTGAGCGTCAGCGGCTTATTCCAAAAACGACAGTTGCCATTCCATCCAGGTATTAATTCATTAGATATCAAGCTGTTAGGCTTGCCGGTTCGCAATCGCAGACAAAGGCGATTGGCACAAGTCTTTATGGAGCTTCAATGAATCTGCCGCTGATCCTCAATCTGCTGGTATTCCTCGCCTTACTGCTGGGCCTGGCACAAACCCGTCACACCACTTGGAGCCTGGCCAAGAAGGTCCTATTCGCACTGGTATTGGGTGTGATCTTCGGTGTCGCGCTGCACTCGATTTATGGTTCGGACAGCCCGACCCTGAAAGCCTCGATCGGCTGGTTCGATCTGGTAGGCAACGGTTACGTGCAATTGCTGCAGATGATCGTGATCCCGCTGGTGTTCGCCTCGATCCTCAGCGCCGTGGCCCGTCTGCACAACGCCTCGTCGCTGGGCAAGATCAGCTTCCTGACCATCGGCACGCTGCTGTTCACCACCGCGATTGCCGCGTTGATCGGCATCGGCCTGACCAACCTGTTCGGCTTGACCGCTGAAGGTCTGGTGGCTGGCACTCAGGAACTGGCGCGTCTGCAAACCATTCAGGCCGATTACGCGGGCAAGGTCGCTGACCTGAATATCCCGCAACTGCTGCTGTCGTTCATCCCGCAGAACCCGTTCGCTGATTTGGCCAGGGCCAAGCCGACATCGATTATCAGCGTGGTGATCTTCGCTGCGTTCCTTGGAGTCGCTGCGCTGCAATTGCTCAAGGATGATGTCGAGAAAGGCCAGAAAGTGGTGAACGCCATCGACACCCTGCAAGCCTGGGTGATGCGTCTGGTGCGGCTGGTGATGAAGCTGACGCCATACGGTGTGCTGGCGCTGATGACCAAAGTGGTCGCCGGCTCCAACCTGCAAGACATCATCAAGCTCGGCAGTTTCGTGGTGGTGTCGTACATCGGCCTGGGGTTGATGTTCGTGGTTCACGGCCTGCTGGTATCGCTGGCCGGGATCAACCCGCTGCGTTTCTTCCGTAAAGTCTGGCCGGTGCTGACCTTTGCCTTCACCAGCCGTTCGAGCGCCGCAAGCATTCCGCTGAGCATCGAAGCGCAGACTCGTCGTCTGGGTATTCCGCAATCGATCGCCAGCTTCGCCGCTTCGTTCGGCGCGACCATTGGTCAGAACGGCTGTGCAGGACTGTATCCGGCGATGTTGGCGGTCATGGTAGCGCCGACTGTGGGCATCAACCCGCTGGATCCGTTGTGGATTGCGACGCTGGTGGCGATTGTGACCTTGAGTTCGGCCGGGGTTGCCGGTGTCGGCGGTGGTGCAACCTTTGCCGCGCTGATCGTACTGCCGGCCATGGGTTTGCCGGTGTCACTGGTGGCGCTGCTGATCTCGGTCGAACCGCTGATCGACATGGGCCGCACCGCATTGAACGTCAGCGGCTCGATGACCGCTGGCGCAATCACCAGCCAGATCATGCAGCAGACCGACAAGAGCTTGTTGGATGCGGATGAGCATGCCGAGTTGGCGCAGGCTTGAATGGTCTGATCGACGACTATGTGTTGACTGATCCATCGCATTCGCGGGCAAGCC
>JAPLSD010000212.1 GCA_026398835.1 Pseudomonas sp. | reverse complement strand
TTATGGCTTGCCGGCGTTTGGCGGGATGCAGATAACCGGTGGCTCGACGTCCACCTGGATGGAGTTCGACCGTTATCGTCAGGCCGGAGCGACAGCGCGGATGATGTTGATCGAGGCGGCGGCCAAGCGCTTTAACGTCGCGCCCTCCGAGATTCGTACCGAACAAGGGCAGGTGATTGCCGGTGACCATCGAGCCAGCTATGGCGAGCTGGCCAATGAAGCCGGGCAGCTCCCGCTGCCGGATCCGGCGTCGATAAAGCTCAAGGAGGCGAAAGACTGGAAGGTGATCGGCAAACCGACCAAGCGCCTCGACACCCCAGAGAAAATCACCGGCCGTGCCCAGTTCGGCATGGACGTGCAATTCGAGGGGCTGCTGACGGCAATGGTCGCTCGCTCACCGGTGTTTGGCGGCACCGTCAAATCCTTCGATAGCGCAGCGGCCATGGCCGTGCCGGGAGTGCGCAAGGTGGTGCAGGTGCCTACTGGCGTTGCCGTCGTTGCCGAGCATTTCTGGGCGGCGAAGCTGGGCCGTGATGCGCTGAAAGTCGACTGGGACCTGGGTCCCCATGCCGACCTGGACAGCGCGACGTTACTCGAAACTTTTCGCAAGCTGGCGACCACCCAAGGCACGTCGGCGACCCAGGCTGGCGATGTGGTCGGCACTCTGGCCAAAGCCGCGAAAACCGTTATTGCCGAATACAGCGTGCCCTACCTGGCCCACGCACCGATGGAACCGCTCAACTGTACGGTCAAGCTCACTGCGGATAAATGCGAAATCTGGACCGGTACTCAGTTCCAGACCATGGATCAGCAATCGGCAGCGAAAATTACCGGATTGAAACCTGAACAGGTGGAGATTCATACGACCTTTCTGGGCGGCGGCTTTGGCCGGCGAGCCAACCCGTCGTCAGACTTTGTCAGCGAAGCGGTCCAGGTGGCCAAAGCCGCCCAGGCGCCGGTCAAAACCGTCTGGGCGCGCGAGGATGATGTGCGCGGCGGCTACTATCGTTCGGCGTTTTTGCATCAGGCGCGCATCGGTCTTGGCGCCGATGGGCTGCCGATCGCCTGGAAGCATGTGCTGGTGGGGCAGTCAATCATGGCCGGCACGCCATTCGAGGCCGGTTATGTAAAAAATGGCATCGACGGTACGTCCGTCGAAGGGCTGGCCGATGGGCCTTATATGAAAGGTCTGGCGAACCATCAGGTCGATTTGCATTCGCCGAAAACCGGAATCCCGGTGTTATGGATGCGTTCGGTCGGGCACAGTCACACTGCGTTTGTCGTGGAGTCGTTGATCGATGAACTGGCCACGGCGGCCGGTAAGGATCCGGTTGAGTACCGACGAATATTGCTCAAGGACCATCCGCGGCATTTGGGCGTGCTGAATCTGGCAGCGGAGAAGGCCGGGTGGGGCGCCCCCTTGCCCGAGGGACATGCGCTGGGCGTTGCCGTGCATGAGTCGTTCGGCAGTTACATCGCTCAGGTGGCCGAGGTTTCGCAGGACAACCTGGCGATCCGTGTGCACCGGGTGGTCTGCGCCGTGGACTGCGGAGTTGCGGTGAATCCGGCAAGCATTGCCGCGCAAATGGAGTCCGGCATCACCTTTGGTCTGAGTTCGACCTTGCACAGTAAGCTCACGATCAAGGCGGGACGCGTTGTGCAGTCCAACTACCACGACTATCAGGTGCTGCGCCTGAACGAGATGCCGTTGGTCGAGGTACATATCGTGCCCAGCACCGACAAACCCGGCGGCATTGGCGAAGCCGGCGTGCCGCCCACTGCGCCGGCGGTGGCCAACGCGGTGTTTGCCCTGACTGGCCAACGTTTGCGCGAATTGCCGTTGCAGCTGGCGGGGGTGTGAGATGAAAAGACACCTGTTTCTGGGCGCACTGATATTGATCGGCCTCGGTGGCTATGTCGACCACCTGTATGCCGGGGATGAAGCGGCGCTGGCAGCCTTTGCCACGGTTCAGAAAGTCTTCCAGAGCCCGCGTTGTCAAAACTGCCACATCCCCGGCGATTCACCCTTGCAGTTCGATGCCGGCATTCCACACGCCATGGACGTGGTGCGTGGTAAAGAGGGCAAGGGCGCGGCGGGCTTGCCGTGCGCAACCTGTCACGCCGAGACCAATCCGCCAGCCAGCTACGGACCTCACGCACCACCAGGCGCGCCGCACTGGAGCTTGCCATCGCCCGCACACAAAATGGCCTGGATTGGCCTGCCGGCCGATAAGCTGTGCCAGATCATCAAGGACAAATCGAGCAATGGCGACCGTGACTTTGCCGCACTGATCAAACACGTCAGCGACGACAAACTGGTGTTGTGGGGCTGGAACCCCGGTGGTACGCGGGCGCCGGTGCCGGTTCCCCATGACGTCTTCGTCACCCAGTTCAAACTGTGGGCCGCAGCGGGCGGGCCGTGCCCGCTGGGACGCGGCATGGAGACGACTCAGCTAAGGTGAGAGATATCGCGGAGTAATCCGCGTGTGGACTGGTCAATGGAACATACATGCCAAGGGAGTGCGTGATGCTGACCCCAATCAAACCTGTCAATGAGAATGCCCGCGTAGAAACCCTGCGTTCGCTGAATGTCCTCGACACCTCCCCGGAGGAGCGCTTCGATCGCCTGACCCGTCTGGCCAGGCGCGTGTTCAATGTGCCGATCGCCCTGGTCAGTCTGGTGGACGCAGACCGGCAGTGGTTCAAGTCCTGTGATGGGCTG
>JAPLSD010000294.1 GCA_026398835.1 Pseudomonas sp. | reverse complement strand
TTGGCCGCTTGTTCGCCAATCTGCAGTTTGTGGATGGCCGGGCGATGGGTGTGGCCGTGGATCAAGGTCCGCACGCCGTACTGCTGCATGATCCGTGGGATTTCCTCGGGGGTCACGTCGACGATATCGTTGGCTTTCATGCGGGTCTGGGTGCGGCTTTCGCTGCGCAACTTGCGCGCCAGCTTGTGCCGGGTACGCAAGGGCAAGTGCCGCAGCACCCACAACGTGATCGGATTGCGTAGGTAGCGACGCATCCGCATATAGGCTTCGTCGCGGGTGCAGAGGCTGTCGCCGTGCATCAGCAACACCGGCTCGTCGTTGAACTCAACAACGCTCGGGTCTTTCAATAGGGTAGCGCCGGCAGCCTTGCAGAAGGCCTGGCCGAGCATGAAGTCGCGATTGCCATGCATCAGGAAAATCTGCGTACCATGGTCGCTTAAGTTCCGCAGTGCCTGGCAAATGGAAAGCTGGTAGGGGGTCATGGCATCGTCGCCGATCCATACCTCAAAAAAATCTCCCAATATGTACAGCGCTTGCGCCGAGCGGGCACGCCCGTTCAGTAAATCCAGAAACGCCCGGGTGATGTCCGGGCGCTCCTCTTCCAGATGCAAGTCTGAAATCAGCAGTATCACTCAATGATCTCGGCTTTCTCGATGATCACGTCTTCTGCTGGAACGTCCTGGTGGCCGGATTTCATGGTGGTGGAAACACCTTTGATCTTGTCGACCACGTCGGTGCCGGCGGTCACTTTACCGAATACTGCATAGCCCCAGCCCTGTGCGGTTTTGCCGCTGTGGTTGAGGAAGCTGTTGTCGGCAACGTTGATGAAGAACTGCGCGGAAGCCGAATGCGGCTCCATGGTGCGAGCCATGGCAACGGTGTATTTGTCGTTGGAAAGACCGTTGTCAGCTTCGTTCTGGATGCTGGCGCGCTTGTCTTTCTTTTCTTTCATGCCTGGCTCGAAACCGCCACCCTGGATCATGAAGTTACCGATGACGCGGTGGAAAACAGTGTTTTCGTAGTGACCGGCTTTGACGTATTCGACGAAGTTAGCCACGGTGACCGGGGCTTTCTCGGCGTTCAGTTCCAGGACGATCTCGCCCTTGTTGGTAGTCAGTTTGACTTTAGTCATGATCGTTATCGCTCTTTCAAGAAATTCGTGGGTTTCGGGGCGCTCAAGCAGCGTGCGGGCCCGAACCGGTTTGGCAAAAAAACGCCAAGGTGCGCAGTTTAGCGTGCCGAGCGCGAATTTCGAGGCTGTTTTTCAATTGAGCTGCATTAAATGCAGCCGTTTGCAGGCCCTGCTCTGTCAGGCGCTTGACGGCATCGGCTATGATAGGGGCTTTGAATTAATAGCCGCTTCGATTTAATAGCCGCGATTTATCAGGCCGCACCAGGCCACGCACTTGTACGTTCAAGGATCCTATGAGCAAGCCCACTGTCGACCCTACCTCGAATTCCAAGGCCGGACCTGCTGTTCCGGTCAATTTCCTGCGCCCGATCATCCAGGCGGACCTGGACTCGGGTAAGCACACGCAGATCGTGACCCGCTTCCCGCCAGAACCCAACGGCTACCTGCACATCGGCCACGCCAAGTCGATTTGTGTGAACTTCGGTCTGGCCGAGGAGTTCGGTGGCGTCACGCACCATCGACGCCATTGAAAGCGACATCAAATGGCTGGGCTTCCAATGGTCCGGTGAAGTGCGCTATGCCTCGCAGTATTTCGACCAGTTGCACGATTGGGCGGTGGAGCTGATCAAGGCTGGCAAGGCCTACGTTTGCGACCTGTCCCCCGAGCAAGCCAGGGAATACCGTGGCAACCTGACCGAGCCGGGCAAGAACAGCCCGTTCCGCGAGCGCAGCGTCGAAGAAAACCTCGACCTGTTCGCCCGCATGAAGGCTGGCGAATTCAAGGACGGCGAGCGCGTCCTGCGGGCCAAAATCGACATGGCTTCGCCGAACATGAACCTGCGCGACCCGATCCTTTATCGCATCCGTCACGAGCACCACCACCAGACCGGTGACACGTGGTGCATCTACCCGAACTACGATTTCACCCACGGTCAGTCGGACGCCATCGAAGGCATCACCCACTCGATCTGCACCCTGGAGTTCGAAGGCCACCGTCCGCTGTACGACTGGTTCCTCGACA
>JAPLSD010000323.1 GCA_026398835.1 Pseudomonas sp. | reverse complement strand
TGGCACGCTACGCAGGTGGTGTTGAACACTTGCTGCCCGGCTTGCAGGTCGGCAGTGCTCTCGGCAGGCAGCGGCAGACCAGCCAGTCCATGACGCACATAAGCGGCGACATTCTTCACGCCGTTCTCGCCGAGGATCTCACCCCAGGCCGGCATGGCCGCCATACGGCCGCCCATGATGGTGGTCTTGATCGTGTCGGCGTTGCCGCCCCAGCGCCAGTTGCTGTCGGCGAGGTTGGGGAAACCGAACGCACCCTTGGCATCCGAGCCGTGGCAAACCGCGCAATTGGAGGCAAACAGGCGCCCGCCCATTTTCAGCGCTTGCGGGTCTTTGGCTACGTCTTCCAGGGGCATGGCGGCGAACTTGGCGAAGATTGGGCCGAATTTGGCGTTCGCCTTGTCCATTTCCTTTTCCCATTCGTGTACGCCAGTCCAGCCGTCCTCATAGCCCGGCAGGATGCCTTTCCAGTTGCCCAAACCTGGGTAGAGGATCAAGTAACCGACGGCAAACACCAAGGTGCCGGCGAACAGCATGAACCACCATTGCGGCAACGGATTGTCGTACTCCTCGATACCGTCGAAGCTGTGGCCCATGGTTTGGTCGACGCTGCCCTTGGTTTCGCCCTTGCGCGTACCGATCAACAGCCAGGTCAGGCCAATCAGGCTGCCAATAGTCAGTACGCAAATGTACGTACTCCAGAAGGTGGTCATGGCCGAATGCTCCTTGTCGCAGTTGCGGCGTTTTTAGTGTCGGGCAGCAGTTCATCGGCAAAGGGCAACAGGCGTGCTTCGGCAAATTCCGGATTGCGCTTGGCGTTGAACACCCAGAGCGACAGGCCGATGAAGGCGATCATCACCACCAGCGTGCCGAGGCCGCGGATCATTCCACTATCAAGTTCAAAACCCATGGCTCACCTCTTGCTCTTGATCGCAGTGCCAAGCACTTGCAGGTAAGCGACCAGTGCGTCCATTTCGGTCTTGCCCTTGAGCGTCTCGGTGGCACCGACAATATCGGCGTCGGTATACGGAACGCCGAGGGTGCGCATGGCACGCAGCTTGGTTTCGGTGTGGCTGCTGTCGAGCTGATTGGCCACCAGCCATGGATAGCCGGGCATCTTCGACTCCGGCACGACGTTGCGCGGGTTGTACAAGTGCGCGCGGTGCCAGTCTTCGGAGTAGCGACCGCCGACCCGGGCCAGGTCCGGACCGGTGCGTTTTGAACCCCACAGGAACGGGTGATCCCAAACACTTTCCCCCGCCACCGAGTAGTGGCCGTAGCGCTCGGTCTCGGCGCGGAACGGACGGATCATCTGCGAGTGGCAACCGACGCAGCCTTCGCGGATATAAATGTCGCGACCTTCCAGTTGCAGCGCGGTGTAGGGCTTCATGCCCTCGACCGGTTTGTTGGTCACGTCCTGAAAGAACAGCGGGACGATCTGGGTCAGACCGCCGATGCTGACGGCCAACACCATCAACAGCAGCAACAGGCCGACGTTTTTCTCGATTGTTTCGTGTTTCATGGCGGACTCCTCAGGCCATCTGCGCCGCGGTGGCGACTTCGGCTGGCACAGAAGCACGCACGGTGCGCCAGGTGTTGTAAGCCATCAGCAACATGCCGCTAAAGAAGATCGCGCCGCCTACCAGCCGCACGACGTAGCCCGGGTGGCTGGCCACCAGGGTTTCGACGAAGGAGTAGGTCAGCGTGCCGTCTTCATTGACTGCGCGCCACATCAGGCCCTGAGCGATGCCGTTGACCCACATCGAGGCGATGTAGAGCACGGTGCCGATGGTGGCGAGCCAGAAGTGCGCGTTGATCAGGCCGATGCTGTGCATGGCCGGGCGGCCGAAGATTTTCGGAATCATGTGATACAGCGCGCCGATCGAGATCATCGCTACCCAGCCCAGAGCGCCGGCGTGAACGTGGCCGATGGTCCAGTCGGTGTAGTGGGAGAGGGCGTTGACGGTCTTGATTGCCATCATCGGACCTTCGAAGGTCGACATGCCATAGAACGCCAGGGAGACCACCAGAAAGCGCAGGATCGGGTCGCTGCGCAACTTATGCCAGGCGCCCGACAAGGTCATCATGCCGTTGATCATCCCGCCCCAGCTCGGTGCCAGCAGAATCAGCGACATCACCATGCCCAGCGACTGTGCCCAATCCGGCAGCGCGGTGTAGTGCAGGTGATGGGGACCTGCCCAGATGTACAGGGTGATCAGTGCCCAGAAGTGCACGATCGACAAACGATACGAGTACACCGGACGCTCGGCCTGTTTCGGCACGAAGTAATACATCATCCCGAGGAAGCCTGCGGTGAGGAAGAAGCCCACTGCGTTGTGGCCGTACCACCACTGAACCATGGCGTCGGTCGCCCCGCCGTACAGCGAGTAGGACTTGGTCAGGCTGACCGGAATTTCCAGATTGTTGACGATATGCAGAATCGCCACGGTAATGATGAACGCACCGAAGAACCAGTTACCGACGTAGATGTGCTTGGTCTTGCGCTTGGCCAGTGTGCCGAAGAACACGATGGCGTAAGCGACCCAAACGATGGTGATCAGGATGTCGATCGGCCATTCCAGCTCGGCGTATTCCTTGGAGCTGGTGTAACCCAGTGGCAGGCTGATGGCCGCCAGCAGGATCACCAGTTGCCAGCCCCAGAAGCAGAACGCGGCGATTTTCGGCGCAAACAACTGGGTTTGGCAGGTGCGTTGTACCGAATAGAAGGAGCTGGCGAACAGCGCGCAACCGCCGAAAGCGAAGATCACCGCATTGGTGTGCAACGGGCGCAGGCGACCGAAGCTGGTCCACGGCAGGTTGAAGTTGAGTTCGGGCCAGACCAATTGAGCAGCGAGAAAAACCCCGAGCCCCATGCCGACGATGCCCCACACCACCGTCATAATGGCGAATTGGCGGACCACCTTGTAGTTATAGGCGGTACTGATAGAAGTGTTCATGGTTCCCCATCCACGGTTCAGCTGAAGCGACTGCGCACGGCATCGGCGCGCTCACTTCTTCTGGAGTTATAGGCAGACTAAAAGCGAGGCAAGCATGGACAAAGAGCACAAGGCCAGTATTGACGGGGATCAATGGGTGCACTGCCTGCAGGATCACGGCTGGCTGTGGAATGCCGC
>JAPLSD010000269.1 GCA_026398835.1 Pseudomonas sp. | reverse complement strand
CAGTATGCCGGTGACAAAGTACTGATGTTTTCCGGGCAAGGCCTGAAGTAAAAAACACCGGGGCCACGCGCCCACGGGAGAAAAATAATGATTCGGTTCGTAATAGCTCTTTTGGCCGGCCTGATATTGGCCGGCTGTGCTACTTCTGGCAATGACCCGTTGGCGCCCAAGACCGTCAACAGCGTCAATCTCAAACGTTACCAAGGGACATGGTACGAGTTGGCCCGTCTGCCGATGTATTTCCAGCGCAACTGCGCGCAATCCGAAGCCCATTACACCCTCAAGGCCGATGGCGATATCGCGGTATTGAACCGTTGCCTGACCCCGGACTGGCAATGGGAAGAGGTCAAGGGCACGGCAACGCCGCAGATTCCCGGCAGAACCGACAAGCTGTGGGTCGAATTCGATAATTGGCTTACCACCCTGTTACCGGGTATTGCCAAGGGCGAATATTGGGTGTTGTACGTCAGCGATGACTATAAGACTGCCATCGTCGGTAGCCCGAATCGACGCTACCTCTGGCTGCTGTCACGTTCGTCTGAGATCAATGCGGAGGAACGTGAAGACCTGCTGAGCAAGGCGCGTCAGCAGGGTTACGACACGACCCGCCTGATCTGGCGAGTGTCGGATACGAAGATGGCACAGACGTCGAAGTAGTGACAGTTGATCGTTCCCACTGCGTGGGAACGATCAGTCACAGGGAATGGGTGTCAACCCAACAGCTCGCGCAACACTTGGGTAAACGCCCGGCTGCTGTCTTCTTCCCCGGCATGATGGCCGTCGCGGATCACCCATTGACCGTTGACCAGCACGTCCCGAACCTGGCGATCGCCACCGGCGAATAGCCAGCGATTGAGAATCCCGTCGCCATTTGCCGTTGCCAGATACGGGTCATTGCCGTCGAGCACCAGCCAGTCGGCGCGCTTGCCGACTTCCAGGGCGCCTATCGGCTGCCCCAATGCTTGCGCGCCGCCGTCCAGTGCAGCGTCGTAGAGCGTGCGGCCGACCATTGGTTGATCGCCACGATACAAGCGGTTGCGCCGCTGATCGCGCAGACGTTGGCCATATTCCAGCCAGCGCAGTTCCTCGACCACGCTCAGCGAGACGTGGCTGTCGGAGCCGATGCCCATCCGTCCGCCTTGGGCGAGGAAATCCACCGCCGGGAAAATCCCGTCGCCGAGATTGGCTTCAGTGGTCAGGCACAGGCCGGCGATGGCCTTGCTGTTGGCCATCAGTGCGACTTCTTCCGGATTGGCGTGGGTCGCGTGGACAAGGCACCAGCGTTGATCGACCTCGGTATTTTCGTACAGCCATTGCAACGGACGACGACCGCTCCAGATCAGGCAGTCCTCGACTTCTTTTTGCTGCTCGGCGATGTGGATATGCACCGGGCACTGTTTATCGCTGGCCGCCAGCACTTCGCTGATCTGTTGCGGTGTTACCGCGCGCAACGAGTGGAAACACAAACCCAATTGCTGCGCCGGCTGCTGTGCCAGCAGCGGTTGCAGGCGTGCCTGCAAATTCAGATAGTTTTCAGTGCTGTTGATAAAGCGTCGCTGGCCTTCATTCGGTGCTTGCCCGCCAAAGCCTGCGTGGCTGTAGAGCACTGGCAGCAATGTCAGGCCGATACCGGCAGCGCTGGCGGCCTGGCTGATCTGCAACGACAGTTCGGCCGGGTCGGCATAGGGCTGACCATGAGTGTCGTGATGCACGTAATGGAATTCGGCGACCGAGGTGTAGCCGGCCTTGAGCATTTCGATATAGAGCTGACGGGCGATGATCCCGAGTTGCTCCGGACTGATTTTTCCGACGAGGCGATACATTAAATCGCGCCAGGTCCAGAAACTGTCGTTCGGATTACCGGCGACTTCCGCCAAGCCGGCCATCGCCCGCTGGAACGCATGGGAGTGCAAATTGGGCATGCCTGGCAGCAGCGGACCGCTTAACCGTTCGGCGCCATCTGCACTGGCATCAGCCTGGATGTGGGTCAGCAAGCCATCGGCGCTGACCTCAAGACGTACATTATTGGCCCATCCACTAGGCAGTAGCGCGCGTTCGGCAAAGAAGGCGGACATGGTTCAGTACCCCGTCGTGTGTTATTTGTATATACATATACAGACGTTTGCCTGCTCGGTAAACTCCGGCAAGCTATCCACTTTAATCAACGAACAAGGATTTCCCGTGCCGACTCCGCCTGCCGTCTCTCCGCTGGCTGCCCATATGGGTGACAGTCCGGCGCCCTTGTACGCCCGCGTCAAACAGATGATCACTCAGCAAATCGAGAGTGGAAACTGGCCTCCGCACTATCGCGTTCCGTCGGAAAGCGAGCTGGTCAGCCAACTGGGTTTCAGCCGTATGACCATCAACCGCGCTCTGCGCGAGATGACCGCAGACGGTCTGCTGGTGCGTAT
Source organism: Pseudomonas sp. (assembly GCA_026398835.1). Taxonomy (GTDB): domain Bacteria; phylum Pseudomonadota; class Gammaproteobacteria; order Pseudomonadales; family Pseudomonadaceae; genus Aquipseudomonas. The sequence continues at coordinate 18 of JAPLSD010000269.1, read as the reverse complement.
GCAGGGTGTCGGGACATT
>JAPLSD010000727.1 GCA_026398835.1 Pseudomonas sp. | reverse complement strand
GCACTGGCCTGGCCAGCGCTGCTACGCAAACTCGATAAACAAGACTCGGGGTACAAACTCTAATGTTACTCGCCGAGATCCCTCTTTGTGTCTGGCGCAAGCACGGGCAGAGCTTTGTGTTTCGCGGCCAGACTATTCGCTATTGGATGGCGGGGCAGGGTGAACCGCTGTTGCTGATTCATGGCTTCCCGACCGCCAGTTGGGATTGGCACTATCTCTGGCAGCCGCTCGCTCAGCGCTACCGGGTGATCGCCTGCGACATGCTTGGCTTCGGTGACTCGGCCAAACCGCTGGATCATGAATACAGTCTGCTGGAGCAGGCTGACCTGCAACAGGCGCTTCTGGAGCATTTGGGAGTCGAGCCGCCGGTGCATGTGCTGGCCCACGATTATGGCGATAGCGTTGCCCAGGAACTGCTCGCCCGCCATTACGAAGCCAGTATCCAAATCGCCAGTTGCGTGTTTCTCAACGGTGGCCTGTTTCCGGAAACCCATCGTCCAGTGTTGATGCAAAAGCTCTTACTCAGCCCCTTGGGCTGGATGATCGGTCGGGCGTTCAGTCGTGACGCGCTGGTTAAAAGCTTCAGTCAGATTTTCGGTCCTCAAACCCGACCCAGCGAAAGTGCGCTGGATGACTTCTGGAGCCTGATCGATAACAACCATGGGCCTCGAATTCTGCACAAATTGATCGGCTTCATCCCGGAACGCCGGGTGCAGCGCGAGCGTTGGGTCAGTGCCATGCAACGAGGTGACGTTCCGCTGCGGGTCATTGATGGTGAGGTCGATCCGATTTCCGGTGCGCACATGGTCAAGCGCTATCGGCAACTGATCCCCGAGCCGGACACCGTACTGCTGGCGGGCATCGGGCATTACCCGCAGACCGAAGCACCGGTGCAGGTGCTCAAACATTATCTGGATTTTCGTGATCAACTTATTTCCCCGCCCCGGAAAACGGCCTGTTCCTGAAGTAGTGTGCCGTGATGTCAGGTCCCCCAAAAGATCGCAGTCTTCGGACGATCCTGGCGATATAACCTGCGTCGAAAACCCGTGTTTATTGTGACCAGCAAGCCTGTGCCTGACACTCAACCTATTGTCCATTGGCCTGCTGGAGTTCCGTATGAATGAGTCTGTGCGCTTCGAAGATAAAGTCGTGATCATCACGGGTGCAGGCGGTGGCCTCGGGCGGGCTCACGCACTGTTGTTCGCCAAACATGGCGCAAAAGTGCTGGTCAATGATCTCGGCGGCTCAGCTCAGGGCGAAGGCGCCAACGCTTCAGCGGCTGACCGGGTGGTGGCAGAAATTCGTGAAGCCGGCGGCACTGCCCAGGCCAACCACGATTCGGTCACCGACGGCGACAAAATCGTCCAGAACGCTCTGGATGCATTCGGCCGCATTGACGTAGTTGTCAACAACGCCGGAATCCTGCGGGACAAAACCTTCCACAAAATGGACGACAGCGACTGGGACCTGGTTTATCGCGTGCATGTCGAAGGTGCCTATAAAGTTACTCGCGCTGCTTGGCCGCATATGCGTGAGCAAAGCTATGGCCGGGTCATCTTCACTGCCTCGACCTCAGGCATCTACGGCAACTTCGGCCAGTCCAACTACGGCATGGCCAAACTCGGCCTGTATGGGCTGACCCGCACCCTGGCCATCGAAGGCCGCAAGAACAACATTCTGGTCAACGCCATTGCCCCAACGGGCGGCACGCGCATGACCGAAGGCCTGATTCCGCCGCAAGTCTTCGAACAACTCAAACCGGAACTGGTCAGTCCGCTGGTGGTGTACCTCGCCAGCGAAAACTGCCAGGAAACCTCCGGCCTGTTTGAAGTGGGTGGTGGCTGGATGGGCAAAGTCCGCTGGGAGCGCAGCCTTGGCGCAGGGTTCGACCCCCGTGAAGGCTTTTCCCCGGAAGACGTGGCGGCCCATTGGCAGCAGATCTGCGACTTTGAAGGTGCAGCGCATCCGAAGGACAACATTGAAGCGTTGAAGGAAATGATGGCGAATTTGCAGAAGTATTCGCATTAACGGATCTAGCAGGCAAAAAAAAGCCGCTGCATCAGCAGCGGCTAAAGTAAGACGTTAGATCAGGAGCAATAAATCTACGTCAGTAAACTCAGGGATGACGAATTGAAATAAGGTTTTTCAATCGGACTAAATACTGTTGATCCAGAAGTGGCGTCGTCACACTTCAAATTTGCTCTTTCTGGCTTTTGCTCTTTCTGGCTGTTTGCCGTGAAAGCCCAGCAAGAATAAGCACTTATCTCTCCATGAAAAATAGCGATTCAGGACATTGACTGTTACAGCTTGAGTAACAGTCACCGTTCAGACTGCGCTCGTCCCCGTAGCAGCTCCCTCGCGCTATCCATTCCCCTGATAACCCCCCATCCAGCCCATGCATGCTCCGCTGCAAGCCTCGGCAGGCGCGGGCATTCATCCTTTGGAGGTACAACGCGAATACCTCCTTGGTGCGCTTATCGCTCCCGATTGCCGGCAGTAGGGTGAGGCCTTCTGTTACTCACCGGGGAAGACGCATGACAAAAACAACAATGCGCGCCATCTTCAGGCCGCAGGCGCTGGCTGTCGCGGTTGCCTTGGGTTGCTGCGCCCAGGCGCAGGCTGTTTCATTCAATATCGGGGAAATCGAGGGTCAGTTCGACTCGTCGCTGTCTGTGGGGGCGAGCTGGGGGCTGCGCGATGCTGACAAGGATCTGGTCGGCATTTCCAATGGTGGCAGAGGGCAGGCGTCGACCGGTGACGATGGGCGTTTGAACTTCAAGAAGGGCGAGACGTTCTCGAAAATCTTCAAAGGCCTGCACGACCTCGAACTGAAGTACGGCGACACCGGTGTGTTTGTCCGGGGCAAGTATTGGTATGACTTCGAGCTGCAGGACGGAGATCGCGAGTTCAAGCCGATCAGTAACCACAATCGTAAAGAAGGCGCCAAGTCGTCCGGCGCGCAAATTCTCGATGCCTTCGTCTATCACAACTATTCCATCGCCGATCTGCCGGGCACGGTGCGGGCGGGTAAACAGGTGGTCAGTTGGGGTGAAAGTACCTTCATTGGCAACTCGATCAACAGCATCAACCCAATCGACGTATCCGCTTTCCGTCGTCCTGGCGCAGAGATCAAGGAAGGCCTGATTCCGGTCAACATGTTATTCGCCTCTCAAGGTCTGACCGACAAACTGACGGTGGAGGGTTTTTACCAACTGGAGTGGGAGCAGACCGTTGTCGATAACTGTGGAACCTTCTTCGGTAACGACGTAGTTGCGGACGGCTGCACCACCGGCTACACCGTCGGCAGCCCGGCAATCGCGCCGCTGCAGCCGGTGGCGGCGGCATTCGGTCAGGGCTTCGATGTCAGTTCCGAGGGCGTTATCGTGCCCCGGGGTGCCAACCGCGATGCCCGCGACTCAGGGCAGTGGGGCACCGCCTTGCGCTGGCTCGGTGATGACACCGAGTACGGCTTGTACTTCATGAATTACCACAGCCGCACGCCGACGGTCGGCACCACGACTGCCGGGCTGTCGACACTGGCCAGCTTGCCGGGAATAATCAGTACCGCCAACCACCTGGCACCGGGCAGCGGCTCGGGGCTGGCGCAAAGCGTGATGCTCGGTCGCGGTCAGTACTTCCTCGAGTACCCGGAAGACATTCGCCTGTATGGCGCCAGTTTCTCCACCACCTTACCTACCGGTACCGCCTGGACCGGGGAAATCAGCTATCGCCCCAACGCTCCGGTACAGATCAACTCCACCGACCTGACCCTGGCCATGCTCAACCCGATTGCCGGCGGTGCGGCGTCGCCGATCAAGACATCACCGGGGGCCGACAATACCGGTTTCCGGCGTAAAGAAATCACCCAGATACAAAGCACCCTGACGCACTTCTTCGATCAGGTGCTGGGCGCGGATCGCCTGACCCTGGTCGGGGAGGCGGCGGTGGTGCACGTCGGTGGTCTGGAGCCCAGGAGCAAGCTGCGTTATGGCCGCGACTCGGTCTACGGCCAGTACGGGTTTGGCGGCGATACCAACGGTTTCGTCACGTCTACCTCCTGGGGTTATCGCGCCCGGGCGATCCTCGATTACAGCAACGTGATTGGCGGGATCAACTTCAAACCCAACCTGTCCTGGTCCCATGACGTCAGTGGCTATGGCCCCAACGGCCTGTTCAACGAAGGCGCCAAGGCAATCAGCGTCGGGGTCGATGCAGACTACCGCAACACCTACACCGCCAGCCTCAGTTACACCGATTTTTTCGGCGGGCGCTACAACACCCTGACTGACCGTGACTTCGTCGCCTTGAGCTTCGGCGTGAACTTCTGATATGGCTAAGAAGGACAACACTATGCGCAAAATGATTCTGCAATGCGGTGCCCTGGCCTTGAGCCTGCTGGCTGCCAACGTGATCGCCGCGGTCTCGCCTGAAGAGGCCGCTAAACTGGGCACGACACTGACACCGCTGGGGGCCGAAAAGGCTGGCAACGCCGACGGCTCGATTCCCGCGTGGACCGGTGGTATCCCGAAAACCGCCGGTGCGGTCGACAGCAAAGGTTTCCTGGCCGACCCGTTCGCCAACGAAAAACCGCTGTTCATCATCACCGCCGCCACGGTCGATAAATACAAAGACAAGCTCTCGGACGGGCAGGTGGCGATGTTCAAACGCTACCCGGAGACCTACCGGATTCCGGTATATCCAACCCACCGTACCGTCGCGTTGCCGGCTGACATTTACGAGTCGGCCAAGCGCAGCGCCCTCAACGTGACACCGATCAACGACGGCAATGGTCTGGCCAATTTCACCGGCAACCGCTACTACGCCTTCCCGATTCCGAAGAACGGTGTCGAGGTGATCTGGAACCACATCACCCGTTACCACGGCGGCAACCTGCGCCGCACCGTCACCCAGGCCACGCCGCAGACCAACGGTGACTTCACCATCATCCGGTTCAAGGACGAGGTCGCCGTGCCGTCATTGCTCAGCGATCTGAAGCCTGGCAGCGAAGACAATGTCCTCAGCTACTTCAAGCAGGAGGTGACCGCGCCTGCACGGTTGGCGGGTAACGTGTTGCTGGTCCATGAGACCCTCGATCAGGTCAAGGAACCGCGCAGGGCGTGGATCTACAATGCGGGTCAACGTCGTGTACGGCGTGCTCCGCAAGTTGCCTATGACGGCGTGGGTACCTCATCCGACGGCCTGCGTACTACCGACAATTTCGACTTGTTTTCCGGCGCGCCTGACCGTTACGACTGGAAGCTGGTCGGCAAGAAAGAAATGTACATCCCCTACAACAGCTACAAACTCGACTCACCGAATCTCAAATACACCGACGTGATCAAGGCCGGGCATATCAATCAGGACCTGACCCGCTACGAGTTGCACCGGGTTTGGGAAGTCATCGCTACGGTCAAGCCGAACGAGCGGCATATCTATGCCAAGCGTCACATGTACATCGATGAAGACAGTTGGCAGGTCGCTCTGGCCGATCACTACGACGGTCGTGGCCAGCTTTGGCGGGTAGCCGAGGGGCATGCGCAGTTCTACTACGATCACCAGGTTCCGGCCTATACGGTCGAAGCCCTGTACGACATCATCGCCGGTCGCTACATCGCATTGGGGATGAAGAACGAAGAGAAGCGCAGCTTCGAATTCAACCTCACCGATCCTAAGGCAGCGGACTACACGCCTGCGGCCTTACGAAGCACGGGAGTTAGGTAACAAGTCCTACGCACTTGTGCATAAAGGGTGACCATTCGGTCACCTTTTTTATGGGCATAAATCAACGCGCTGAATACTTCTTCAACAAGCTGTGGCGACAGGACTAGGGTTGGCCTACAAAAATAAACATAAAAAGGCACGCCGTAATGACTGCCATGACTCTGTGCCTGGATCGTCCTGGATTCCTGCCCCGTCTGTCGTCCCAGCACCTGTCTCGCAACCGTCTGACGGCGCCTTTACTGACCTCGCAAGCGCGGGTGAAACTGCTCTGCGCCCCCGCCGGCAGCGGCAAGAGCGCCCTGCTGGCCGAGTGCCTGTTACAGGCGCCGCCTCACTGCCAGGTGTGTTGGTTGCCCTTGGCCGGCGCGGCGCAAAGTCCCGCTGATTTTTGCGCGGCACTGGCGCAGGCATTAGGCCTTGAGTCGAGACTTGAGTCGATGGACGAGCCATTGCTGTTGGCTTGCCTGACGCGTTTGCAAACGCCCATCTGGTTGTTCCTCGATGACTATTGTCGAGTCCCTGCGCCTGAGCTGGACATGCTGCTTGATCGCTTGTTAGCCGTCAGCAGCCCGGCCCTGACCTGGTGGCTGAGCGGCCGTCGGCGGCCGCAATGCAATTGGCCGCGCTTGCTGCTCGATGATGAGTTGTACGAGTGCGATGGCCAACAGTTACTGTTTAATCAAGGGGAGATCCAGCAACTGATGCTGCGCTCGCCACAACCTCATTGCGCGCAAACACCCGAGAGGATTTTCCTGTGCAGCGGTGGATGGTCCGCAGGGGTCCGCATTGCGCTGCTCGAAGGCAGTGATTGGGCGGCCAATGAGGGTAAGCCGGGGCGTTCGGATACCTTGCTCGATTATTTGGAACACGAGCTATTCAGTACATTGACGCCGGAGTTGTCGGAAGCCTGGCGAGTCCTGGCGCATTTGCCGCGCTTCAATGCTCGGCTGTGTGAGCATTTGTTTGGCGCGGGTGAGGGCGCGCAGTGGTTGCGCTCGCTGC
>JAPLSD010000068.1 GCA_026398835.1 Pseudomonas sp. | reverse complement strand
TCCGAGTGTCTGCACTGGCATCCACCAGGATCGCACCGGTCTGGCGTATCAGACCGTATGACCAGTTGGCGATCACGAATGCCCCCACGATACCGGCCAGCGGATCCATCCACAGCCAGCCAAATGCCTGGGCCAACAGCAGGCCAACGATGGCCATAACTGACACGGCTGCGTCCGCAATAACGTGAACATAAGCAGCTCGCATATTGTGGTCGCGGCTGTCCACGCCATGGTCGTCGTGAGCATGCTCTGCGAACTCGACGATCTGCTCACCGGAAGGCACGGTAACGGCCACTTTGAAACCATGCGGCTCTGGAATTTCGCTGGTGGATTCCAGAAAGCCGGCTTTGTGCAGAAAGTTAAACACTTGTCGCGAACCGTCCGGCCGTATCGTCGTAACCGTGACATCGCTTGCCGAGAGCGAGGATCCTGAGCCTTCGGGGGCAAAGCGAAACACAGGCGGAACACCCTCTTCGAAGATCGACAGCTCGAACACCCCCTCAGAAGTGACAATACGCTGCATCTCTTCATGATGGTCATCATGTTCATCGCCTTCGGCATGCCCATGACTGTGTCCATGGCTGTGCCCGTGGTCATGCCCATGATCTGCCCCGCTGAGCAGCCAGGCACTGGCAACATTCACGGCCAAGCCGACGACGGCGATCGGAATGGCTTCGCTGAAATGGATGGGTACCGGGGACAGGAAGCGGGAAACGGCTTCGTAGCCTATCAGTAAGGCGATCATCGCAAGAATGATGGCGCTGGTGAAGCCCGCCAGATCACCAAGCTTGCCGGTGCCGAACACGAAGCGCCGATCGTTGGCGTATTTGCGCGCATAGGTATAGGCCAGCGCAGCGATCAACATGGCACCGGCGTGTGTGGACATATGCAAGCCATCCGCGACCAGTGCAAGTGAACCGAACAGGTTCCCGCCGATGATCTCGACCAACATCATGGCCGTACACAGCGCAATCACAGCCCAGGTCTTGCGCTCATTTTTTTCATGCCCCTCGCCTAGAAAGACGTGTTCATGGCCGGCATTAAATGGCGTGTCATAAAAGTTGTTCATATTGAGTTCACTTGAAATAGCTGTGGACGATTTCGATCAGTTGCTCTTTGGCATCATTCGGCTCTTTGCCGTCGGCAAAATCCGCGTCGACCAGATGCGTGCGGATATGATCCTCCAATACCACTGTCAAGAGGCCACTCATGGCGCCCCGGCAACTGGTGATTTGCTGGAGCACCTCAATGCAATCACGCTCCTCGAGCAACGCGCGCTCGATCGCTTCGAGCTGCCCTCGAATACGACTGACACGACTCAATAGCTTTTTCTTGTCCTGGATGGTGTGGCTCATGATTGCATCTCGAGATCAAAATATACTATAGGGGGGTATAGATTGTGCGATCATTGTATACGCCTGCCATAGATTTTGGGTTTCTTCTTTGATTGATGCGTTTCCCAGAGCCAGCCTTAAGGTGGACTTAAGGAAGAAACCACTAGAGTGCGTATCACTCGCACCGTGATCACAACGTGGTGCCTCCTGGTCACCTGAACGAGATTTACTTATGGAAGAACTCAATCGCACGCTGTTCCTGGCTATCAATGCCAGCGTGCACTCCTCGGCGGAAATGCGGTTACTGGCGACTTTTCTGGCGCAGTGGCTCATCACCGGCGTACCGCTGTTGCTGATCGGATTGTGGCTGCGAGGCACACGCCAGTACCGAGCTGCTGCAGTAACCGCCACGCTGAGCATCGTGTTCGCGTTGGGGTGCAATCTGCTGATCAGTAGCCTTTGGTTCCATCCGCGTCCCTTCATGTTGGGGCTAGGACAAAACTTCCTGGAGCACGCCCCGGAGTCCTCTTTCCCCAGCGACCACGCCACTGTGATGTTCACGCTGGCCATGGCTCTGATGCTGGTATCGCTGCGCAAGCTTGGCGTGCTGACTTTGCTGCTGGGCACATTGGTCGGCTGGGCACGTGTCTACTTAGGCGTGCATTTTCCATTCGATATTGCCGGGTCGCTGCTGGTTTCGTTGATAAGCGCGTGGTGGGTACCGCAGTTACTGAGTTGGAGACATCTCGATGAGCATCTGCTCGACGTTCTTGAACGCCTGTATCAACGAGTTTTTCCAGCCGCCGCTCGACGCAACACTCACGAGTAGGATGAGATCCTGGGGCCCGGAAGCGGCTCGAAGGGGCGCCGCCGAGCGACTGGCACCGATCCTGATGACAGCCGTGGTGACCGCCTCATCACCGACATTGCATAGGCAGCCCACGAATGATGACGTCCCTGGTTTCATCGGTCATCGAGTTCCTCACGGCGCATCCGCATGTCGCCTATCTGACGGTGTTTCTTCTGGCACTTTCCGAGTCGATCCCGATCATCGGCGCCGTCGTTCCAGGCACAGCCGTGATCCTGGCGCTCAGTGCACTGGTGCCGAGCGGCGTGTTATTGCTCTGGCCGTTGCTGGTCGCCGCCACGTCAGGTGCCATCGCGGGTGATGGTCTTTCGTTTTGGCTCGGGCATCGATACCACCGTGAGATTCTAGGTTTCTGGCCAATGAACCGGCATCCCGAACTGATTCAGCGCAGCGAAGCCTTTTTCATCCGTCACGGCGACAAGAGTGTCTTTCTCGCGCGCTTCACACCGGGCGTCCGCGCCTTCGTTCCGCTCCTCGCCGGCATGCTGGGAATGACGGTCCGTCGGTTCTATGTTGTCAATGTCGCGTCGGCGCTCGCCTGGGCTCCGTCGCATATCCTGTCCGGTGTGCTTGCCGGTGCGACGTTCAGCATTCTCGGTGCGACCGCAAAGCCGCTCGCGATCCTGCTGGTCGTTCTCGTCGCGGCGGGCTGGGCGGTCCTGCATATCGTGCGCTGGACGTTGCGTCGCGGCATCCCCTACCTCATCGTCGCAGTGCAGCGGCTGCGGAGCTGGGCCGGCACCCACAACACCTGGCTGAGCCGCAGTCTCATCCGCTTGCTCGATCCTTCGCGGTCCGAAGCGCGGGCTCTCGCACTGTTGGCTGTCCTTCTCGTCGGTGCAGCCTGGCTTTTCTTTGGTGTCCTTGAAGACGTCGTCAACGGTGACCCGTTGCTGCTCGCAGACCGCGCGATATACCGCGCCCTCCAGGATCTTCGCTCAACGCCAGGCGATGCGGTGATGATCGCCATCACCGAACTTGGCGACACCAAGGTCGTGGTGGCGGTCACGATGGTGGTCTTGCTGTGGCTCCTGTGGAAACGCGCCTGGCGTACAGCTGCCTATTGGCTGGTGGCAATCGCCGGCGCTTCGGCGCTCAACACGGTCATCAAAGTTGCGTTGCATCGAGCTCGACCCGGTGAGCTGCTCTACTCCGGGTGGAGCGCGTTTTCCTTCCCTAGCGGCCATAGCACGGTCAATGTCGTGCTCTACGGTTTCCTCGCTTTTCTCATCGCGCGTGAGATCCGCCCGGCATGGCGCCTTGCGGTCGCTCTCGGCGCAGCAACCCTGATATTTCTGATTGCATTTTCGCGCCTCTACCTCGGTGCGCATTGGTTTTCCGACGTGCTCGGGGGGCTGGCATTCGGGTCCGCGTGGCTGGCGTTGCTGGGGTTGTCCTACCTGCGGCGGCAGGCCGAACGTATCGAGTCAGGGAGCCTGCTCGCCCTTGGATGTGCGGCACTCATCCTCGCCGGCGGCTTCAATATCTATCGTAGCCATGCGACGGACAGCGGTCGTTATGCCTTCAAGGTGGAGACGCCGACCATGGCCGCCACCGATTGGTGGGCGTCGGATTGGCAGCAACTGCCGGCGCGGCGTATCGATCTCACTGGCGATACGAATGAGCCGCTGACTTTCCAGTGGGCCGGTGGTCTGAAGGAGTTGCAAGATATCCTGCAGCGCAACGGCTGGCGCGCCTCGGCGGCCTGGACACCGTTAAATGCCCTGAATTGGCTGACCTCCCAGGCCGACCCTGTCGGTCTTCCGGTCATTCCTCTTTTCGCCAGTGGTCGCCTTCCCAGCCTGACCCTCGTTCGACCGCATAGCGATGGTGCGTCTGGCGGTTCACGCCTCGTGCTTAGATTGTGGGTCGTCGATTTCGAGCTCACAAACGGGCGAACTTCACCGCTGTGGATGGGATCGGTTGTCGAGGAACATCTCTATCATCCCCTGTCCCTCGTCACTGTGTCGTCAACACAGCCCGATGTGAATGCACCTCGCAGCACGCTAGCTGCCGCTCTTGACGGTGCGCGACTCCTCTCTCGGGCCGAAGGAACGGCAGATGCGGATTGGGATGGACAGGTCCTGTTAGCTCGCCACGCAGACACACAGAAAACGATCGCCAACTGATGGTGGCGAAAGGCAGGATGTGAGCACATCTTGACGAATGGGTGCGATAGCCTTCGTTGTCCAGCAACTCATACCTGGCCTTGAGCGCTTTGGCTTTCCTGTCGCGGCTCGTTGTTCATTCTCATCACTTCTGTATCTCCGGTTGCCTGGGCCAGGGCTTCCAGTAGCGCCTGTGTGTGATCGATGGATTCCCGTATCTCGTCAAACGCGTGATCCAGAGCCTGTCCGCTTTCGGTCATGTGCCCACCGCTCAGGGCTTTCTGAATGCTCAATTCATCGTGTTTGAACTGACTGACGTTGGCGCGCAAGGCAACGAGACGAAGTGATATTTGTGAAAAGTGGTACCTGCGTCGCTGAACCATGATGGTGCTCCTGACGAAAGCCTCTTAATTGTCCCTCTATTATTTAAGAGTGAGGTTTTTCCTGAGACGTTCCGTGCTGTGGACCTAAAGAAGCGATTAAATTCGCTTGCCTGCGCGGCTCGCAAACGCTCAATCATGGTCTCGCGCAATCGCAGGCATCGGCGTGCCCGGACCTGATTTGCCGTTAACGCATGTTCGCATAGGGTGTCACCGGCTCGATGGGTAGCGGCAGGTTGCCTCGCCAGATATCGAAGCTGTACCGCAGGTAGAAAACGACTGCACTCGGTGCGTAAGCATCGCTGTGTTGCCAGGTAATACCCGAGCCAAGGACCATGTGATCAGACAGCCGACGCTCAAACAGGCCTTGCAGACGGATACTGCCGCCGCTGCTGCTGCTCGAACTCGAGGCCAGTCTGCTGCCATCAATGACGTCATAACCCGCGTTTGTGACCAGGCTTTGAAGCTTGGAACCTGAACTGCCATCAATATTGGAGTGGGACCAGCCCACCGAGCTTTCCAGGTGTACCGACCAGTCGCTGTTGCGCCAGCTGTAGGTCAGCGGAACGCTCACTGAGTAATACTGCTGCGGGCTGTAATAACCGCCATTGCCCAGGGTGTATTCGTCCTGGTTGTTGTCGTACCCCCAATACATCAGCGTCAGTCCGGTGCGCATACGCTCATCGGCACGATCGATCAATCTGTAGTAATAGCCCGTCATTGCCGAGCGCTTTTGGTTGTCTTCGACATTTTTACCACGCAGCCAATAGGTGCCAAGGCTGGCCCATACGCCGTCGACCCCGCCCTGGTCATGACTCAGGCTCAGGGTCAGGCCATTGGAGGTGACGCCCCCCCAGCGAATCCCGGTGTTCGGATCGACGGCTCCGGAATAGGACACCACTGAGTTGCTCACAGGTCGACGCGAGGCCGTCAGCGTCCAGCCAAGGGTTTTCCAGTCACTGCTGTAACTGACGCCGCCCAGCCAGTTGGGTATTTCAAAGGTGTCCGGCGTGCGACCCAGGTCGAATGCCCACTGAGAGTTACGCCAGCCCAATGCCAGGGTATTGCCGCTGACATTTTGCGATTCGTTCACGCAGCCTTTGGGCAACAGTGCTCCCGTGCTGCTGTTACGCAGCTGCACCGAGCAGGTACCGAAGCTCGTCGTGGTGCGACCATCAGCATTGGTCGCGAAGCTGTCGGCATTGAGGTCGATGTTTTCAGCCTGGAGGAAGCCTTGCCCTTCGGCCAGCGGGGCATCCACTCGCAAGATGCTGGTCTGAGTCACCAGATCGGAGAGCCCCGACGCCGAATTGTCGGTACGCCACCCATAGTCGTGGTACAGGGTGATCGTCGGGTTCTGCTGTTGATACAGCGTGT
>JAPLSD010000622.1 GCA_026398835.1 Pseudomonas sp. | reverse complement strand
GTCGCGTGGGGCACCATGCCGAGGATGCGCGAGCTCATTTCGCGCTGAAAGCCGTTCATCACCGACAGCACCACGATCATCGCCAGCACACCGAGGGCGAGGCCGATCATCGAGGTCATCGAGATGAACGAAACAAAGCGATTGCGGCGCTTGGCGCGGGTATAGCGCGTGCCGATAAAAATCGATAACGGTCTGAACATTCGCTGGGGCACCGTATGAAAATAAAAGACCCGACGCGCTTTTCAGCCGCGCCGGGTTTTGGTCTGTCAGATGGGCGTCAGGAAACCTTCCTGCAAATGCAGTACGCGATCCATCTGACGAGCCAGGTTCATGTCGTGGGTCACCACCAGGAACGCAGTGCGCATCGAGGTGCTGAGCTCCAGCATCAGGTCCTGAATGCCTTGGGCCGTGTGCGAATCGAGGTTGCCGGTCGGCTCATCGAGCATCACCAGACCCGGGTTATTAACCAGTGCACGAGCAATGGCGACACGCTGGCGCTCACCACCGGACAGCTCCGCCGGTTTGTGCTCCAGGCGATGACCCAATCCTACCCGCTCCAGCAAGGCCGTCGCACGTTGACGGGCCTCCGGGATCGCCGTGCGGCCGATCAACAGCGGCATGCAGACGTTTTCCAGTGCGGTGAACTCAGGCAGCAAGTGGTGAAACTGGTAAACAAAGCCCAGCGAACGGTTACGCAACAGCCCGCGGGCCTTTTCGTTGAGCGCCGAAAGCTCTTCGCCGGCCAGCCAGACACTGCCCGAGGACGGTGTATCGAGGCCACCCAACAGGTTGAGCAAGGTACTTTTACCCGAACCGGAAGTGCCGACGATCGCCACGCGCTCACCGGGATGCAGCTCCAGTTGCAAACCGGACAACACCACCACCGACTCCGGGCCTTCCTCGTAGGACTTGCCCAGCTGGCGGCAACTCAAGATTGCTTTTTCACTCATGCCCAATTCACTCATAACGTAGCGCCTCCGCAGGCTGGGTGCGCGCAGCACGCCAGGCTGGATACAGGGTGGCGAGGAAACTCAGAACCAACGCAGCGCCGCAGACCATCAGCACGTCTTCGGCCATCAGTTGCGACGGCAGGTAGTCGATGAAGTAAACGTCGGCGTTAAGGAATTTGTGTCCGATCAGGACTTCCAGACCGGAAATCGCAGCGCTGACGTTCAACGCCGCGAATATCCCGACCACGGCACCGATCAGCGTACCGACCACGCCGATCACTGTGCCCTGGACCATGAAGATCGCCATGATCTGCCCCGGCGTGGAGCCGAGGGTGCGCAGAATCGCGATGTCGCCCTTCTTGTCATTCACCACCATCACCAACGTGGAAATGATGTTGAAGGCAGCCACGGCAACGATCAGCAGCAACAGCAGACCGATCATGGCTTTTTCCATGCGGATGGCCTGATACAGGTTGCCGTGGGTACGGGTCCAGTCGCGAGCGTAGTAATGATTTTCGCCGAGCTGCTGGGCAATGTTCCACGCCGTGCGCGGCGCCTGGAACAGGTCGTCGAACTTCAAACGCAGGCCTTGCACTTGATCCGGTTTCCAGCGATGCAGGCGCGCCAGATCCTCGAGGTTGGTAATACCCAGATAGCCATCGAGTTCACCGGCGCCGACATGGAAGATGCCGACCACGGTGAAGCGCTTCATGCGCGGGAACATCCCGGCCGGAGTGACGGTCACTTCCGGGGCAACGAAGGTCAGTTTGTCGCCGACGCCTGCGCCGAGCTTGGCCGCGGCTTTGTCGCCGATAACAATGCCAAAGCTGCCGGGCGACAAGTCGTCCAGTTTGCCCTGCTGCATGAAGTTATCGATGATCGAGACGTGCCGTTCCTGAGCCGGGTCAATGGCATTGAGCAGGACTTTCTGCACCTTGCCATTGTTGGTCAGCAAACCCTGCATCTGGGTGAACGGCGCAACGGCCACCACCTGCTGGTTTTGCTTGACCTTGGCGGCCAGGCTTTGCCAGTCGCTGATGGGTTCACCGGATTCGATGGTCGCGTGGGGCACCATGCCCAACACGCGGGTGCGCATCTCATGATCGAAGCCGTTCATCACCGATAACACGACGATCATCACGACTACGCCGAGGGCGAGTCCGATCATCGAGGTCAGGGAAATGAATGACACAAAATGATTGCGGCGCTTTGCACGGGTATAACGCGTGCCTATAAATACGAAGAGAGGTCTGAACATGTCGGGGCTTGTTCGGAGGAAAGAGGAACGTCCTTGTGGCGGGGGTCGATAACCAGCTTTACACTCAGACCACCGCCGCTACCATGGGTTCGCCATGTCGACATTAGATGAAGAAGATCGCCGCGAATACTACCGTATCGAGGACACGATCGCACTGGAAATTCGGCCCCTGTCTGCCCACGAAGTCGCAGGCCAGGAAGTGTTGCAGGATGAGTCACCTCTATTCAATTTGCTCAGCGAACTGCACCTGAGCGAATTCGAGTCGCAGCACCTGCTCAGACAGATCAGCGAACGCGATCGAACCATGGCCGCCTACCTGAAGGTGCTGAACAAACGTATCGACCTGCTTGGCCAGGTAGTTGCGCAGACCGTGCTCGACAAGTTCGACGAGCCGCAGCACGTGGTGCTGTCGGAAGGCGGCATCGAGTTCGAGCATCACCTCGCCCATCCGCACGGCAGCCATCTGGCAATCAAGCTATTGCTGATGCCACAAGCATTGGGCCTGCTGTTGCGGGCCAAGGTCACGCACTGTGAACCGGAAGGCTTCGGCACGTTCAAGATCGGCACTGAGTTCGAGTCCCTGACGGATACGCAACGCCAGTTGCTGGCCCGCTATATTTTGCAAAAACAGGCGCAAGATCGACGCCTCGCACGCGAACAGAAAAAATCGTCTGGCAATTAATTAAGGAAGAACCGTGACCCTTATCTACGGCCACCGCGGCGCCAAAGGCGAAGCACCGGAAAACACCCTGGCCAGCTTTCAGCAATGCCTCAAACACGGGGTACGTCGCTGCGAACTGGACCTGCATTTGTCCATGGACGGCGAGCTGATGGTGATTCATGACCCGACGCTCAAGCGCACCACCGACCGGCGTGGCAAGGTGGTCGAGCATTCGGCCGCCAATCTGGCGACCTACGATGCGCGCAAGGGTGGCCCTGGCTGGATCAAACCGTGCCCGATTCCTCGCCTGGAAGAGTTGTTCGAAAAATGCGATTTCGAGCACTGGCAGCTTGAGGTCAAGAGCGCTTCGCGCACTCGCGCCGTGACGACGGTGCTGGCCATTCGGGAGATGGCCCAGCGCTTCGGGCTGCTGGACAAGGTCACCATCACGTCGAGCTCAAGGGAAGTACTGAAAGCCGCGCTGGAGCTGACACCGGACGTGTCGCGTGGACTGGTCGCCGAATACGCGTGGCTCGACCCACTGAAGGTCGCGCAGAGTTATGGCTGTGAGATTCTGGCGTTGAACTGGACGCTATGCACCCCCGAGCGGCTGCAGAAAGCCCAGCGCCAAGGTCTGCATGTGTCGGTATGGACAGTCAACGAACCCGCGCTAATGCGCAGGCTCGCCGACTTCGGCGTAGATAGCCTGATTACAGACTTTCCCGGTTTGGCCAGCGCCACTCTCGAGAATTGCTGAAATCGGTCTCCCCGGCCGGCTCAGGCCACCGGCCGGAGCCGCTCAAAAAAGCCGGTTGAGGCCGTCGTAAGCCGCAACCCGATAGGCTTCAGCCATGGTCGGGTAGTTGAACGTGGTGTTGACGAAGTACTTCAGCGTATTGAGCTCGCCCGGCTGGTTCATGATCGCCTGGCCGATGTGAACAATCTCCGAAGCCTGGTAGCCGAAACAGTGAACGCCCAGGACCTCCAGGGTTTCACGGTGGAACAGGATTTTCAGCATGCCCTGAGGCTCACCGGCAATCTGTGCGCGCGCCATGCCCTTGAAGAACGCCTTGCCGACCTCGTAAGGCACCTTGGCCTGAGTCAACTCTTGCTCGTTCTTGCCGATCGAGCTGATCTCCGGAATGGTGTAGGTGCCGGTCGGCACGTCGTTGACGAAGCGCCAGCTGCCATTGTCGACAATGCTGCCGGCTGCAGAACGACCCTGGTCATGGGCG
>JAPLSD010000250.1 GCA_026398835.1 Pseudomonas sp. | reverse complement strand
ACACGGTCGCCGTCGCCGTCGAAGGCCAGGCCCAGGTCGGCCTTGGTTTCCTTGACCTTGGCGATCAGGTCGACGAGATTTTCAGGCTTGCCCGGGTCCGGGTGGTGGTTCGGGAAGTTGCCATCGACTTCGCAGAACAGTGGGATGACTTCGCAGTTCAGGGCTTCGATCAGTTGCGGGGCGATCACGCCAGCGGCGCCGTTACCGCAATCGACCACCACTTTCAGGCGGCGAGCCAGTTTGATGTCTTGGACGATTTCGGTGTTGTAGCGATCGAGGATCTCGACCTTGGTGATGCTGCCCTTGCCGCTGCTCAGGTTGTTGGTCTTGAGGCGTTCGTGCAGGGCCTGGATCTGTTCGTTGGCCAGGGTGTCACCGGCAATGACGATCTTGAAGCCGTTGTAGTTCGACGGGTTGTGGCTGCCGGTAAGCATCACACCGGATTTGCCGGCCAGTACGTTGGCGGCGTAATACAGCGCAGGCGTTGGCACCAGGCCGACATCGCTGACGTGGCAACCGCTATCGGCCAGGCCCTGGATCAGTTGTTCCACCAGCTCCGGACCGGACAGACGGCCGTCGCGGCCAACGGAAACGTTTGGTTCGTCCTGAGCCAGGCTCTGGGAGCCGATGGCGCGACCGATCCAATAAGCGGTTTCAGCGGTCAGGGTTTCCGGGACAGTGCCGCGAATGTCGTAGGCGCGGAAAATGCTGTCGGGAAACTTCGGTGCGACTTGGGCTGGGGTGCTCATTTCTGGAAATGCTCCATCTCGAAAGTGGCTGGACCTGCCTGCGAAAAACTCGTCGACAGGCTCAAACTGAAGGGTATGACGGCGTTTTCGGCAGAGAGTTCGTGGTGGGCAAAGGCCATGTCCCCAGCGTCCGCGACCGAATGGCCGGTCAATGCCTTGATTTGGGGCGGTAAACGTTCCAGATGAGGTCTGCGCAATTTTTTCGTCCCTGAAATATAAAATGGGGGTTTCAGGCCGGGCAGGGTGCCCGGCCTTTCTGTAATCAGTGGCTGCCGGAATGTCCGAAACCGCCTACGCCACGTTGGCTTTCGTCGAATTCTTCAACCAGCTCGAAATGCGCCTGAACCACCGGCACCAGAACAAGCTGAGCGATACGCTCGCCAACGGCGATGTTGAACGCAGTCTGGCCGCGGTTCCAGCAAGAGACCATCAGCTCGCCCTGATAATCGGAGTCGATCAGGCCGACCAGGTTGCCCAGCACGATGCCGTGCTTATGGCCCAGGCCCGAGCGCGGCAGAATTAGTGCGGCAAGGCCCGGATCGCCGATGTATACCGATAGACCGGTAGGGATCAGCAAGGTCTGGCCTGGCTCAAGAAGGGTGTCTTCTTTGTGCGGCAGCGGAAATTCGGTGCCAATGCGTGGGTCGAGGATCTTGGCTTGTAAAGCGTGCATGCGAATTAAACCTGGTTCAGACGTTCGGCGATAAAAGTGATCAGCTGGCGGGCAATCTTGCCCTTGCTGGTCTGGGCGAAGAGCGTTGCGTGCAACTCCCGGTCAATCACGCTGCAGGCGTTTTCCTCGCTGTTGAAGCCAATGCTCGGGTTGGCGACGTCGTTGGCGACGATCAGATCGAGGTTCTTGTCTTTCAGCTTGCGTGCAGCGTAGTCGAGCAGGTGTTCGGTTTCGGCAGCGAAGCCGACACTGAACGGACGGTCGGGACGGGTGGCGATGGTGGCCAGAATGTCTGGGTTGCGCACCATCTGCAGCAGTAAGCCGTCGCCGTTCGTAGGGTCTTTCTTGAGTTTCTGTGGGGCAACGACTTCGGGGCGGTAGTCGGCGACCGCCGCGGAGGCGATAAACAGGTCGCAGGGGATCGCGGCTTCGCAAGCGGCGAGCATGTCCCGAGCGCTGACCACGTCGATTCGCGTTACCCGGTCCGGGGTCGGCAAGTGCACGGGGCCGGTGATCAAGGTGACGCGAGCGCCGGCTTCGACAGCCGCTTCGGCCAGTGCGAACCCCATTTTCCCGGAGCTGTGGTTGGTGATGTAGCGCACCGGATCAATGTTTTCCTGGGTCGGACCGGCAGTGATCAGCACGTGTTTGCCGGTCAGCGACTGACGCTGAAAACAGTCGGCAGCGCAGAGCGCGAGGTCATTGGCTTCGAGCATTCGACCCATGCCGACGTCGCCGCAGGCCTGGCTCCCGGAGGCCGGGCCGAATATCCGCAGACCACGGCTTTCGAGCAATTGGGTGTTGGCTTGGGTGGCTGGGTCGCGCCACATGGCCTGGTTCATGGCCGGCGCAATGGCGACGGTGGCGTCGGTGGCGAGTACCAGGGTGGTCAGCAGGTCATCGGCGATGCCTTGGGCCAGACGGGCGATAAGGTCTGCGGTGGCGGGGGCGATCAACACCAGGTCGGCCCACTTCGCCAGCTCGATATGGCCCATCGCAGCTTCGGCCGCCGGGTCGAGCAAGTCCATATGAACCGGATGTCCGGACAAGGCCTGCATGGTCAGCGGAGTGATGAACTCGCTGCCGCCACGGGTCATGACCACGCGCACTTCCGCGCCTTGGTCGAGGAGTCGGCGAACCAGCTCGGCGCTCTTATAGGCGGCGATGCCGCCGCCGACGCCGAGAACAATGCGTTTCCGATACAGCCGCTGCATAGGCCTGCCTTTCCGTTCAGTGATGGCTACGCGCGATACCCCTCCCCAGGTGAAATCGCACGCAAAAAAGATGGGCTAAGATAGCACAGCGACCGCTACGGAACAGCGGTGCCCACTCACACATGGAGGTGCTATGAGCATTCGCGATTGGCCTGCGGCAGAACGCCCGCGGGAAAAACTTCTTGATCAAGGCTCGGCGAGCCTTTCCGATGCCGAGTTGCTGGCAATCTTTCTGCGAACCGGCGTGAGCGGCAAAAGTGCTGTCGACCTTGCGCGACAGCTGCTGCTTCAATTTGGCAGTCTGCGAGCTCTGATGGAGGCGGATCAGCTGACCTTCAGCCGTCAGTTGGGGCTGGGCCCGGCAAAATTCGCTCAGTTGCAGGCAGTACTGGAGATGGCTCGGCGTCACTTGGCCGAGAGGTTGCGGCGAGAGTCCGTCCTGGACAGCCCGTTAGTCGTACGCGACTACCTCAAAGCGTTGTTGCGTCATGAGCCGCACGAAGTGTTTGGCTGTCTGTTTCTGGATGCCAAGCATCGCGTACTGGCATTCGAGGCGCTGTTCAGGGGCTCGATCGACACCACCAGCGTCCATCCTCGCCAGGTGGTCAAACGTGCTCTGGCACACAACGCGGCGGCGTTGATTCTGTGTCACAACCATCCTTCGGGTGTCGCCGAGCCGAGTCAGGCTGATCGTGCACTGACCAAGCGCCTTCAGAAGGCGCTGGATCTGATCGATGTGACGGTGCTCGACCATTTCATCGTCGGTGAAGGCGACCCCCTGTCGATGTCCGAGTACGGCTGGATGTAGCCTCCACAACGACTCAGGGCTTGATGCTGACCTTCGAAAAGTCCTGGCGACCGAATGGGCTGACCTGGTAGCCATGCACCTCCTTGCGCGTCAGGGCGAAGGCGGTCGGGTGCGCCAGCGGCAGCCAGAGCGCCTGTTGCTGGATTTGCGCCTGGGCCTGTTGGTACAGCTTGCTGCGCACACCTTGCTCGCCGGTGGTTTTGCCTGCACTGATCAGCTTGTCCAGCCCTTGGTCGCAGTAGCGGGCGAAATTGGTGCCGGATTTCACCGCCGCGCACGAGAACTGCGGCGTGAGGAAGTTATCTGGATCACCGTTGTCGCCAGCCCAGCCCATGAACAGCAGATCGTGCTCACCGGCTTTCGCGCGGCGGATCAGCTCGCCCCATTCGATCACCCGAATCTCGGCCTGAATGCCGACTTCGGCCAGATCTGCCTGCAATAGCTGCGCACCCAGGCTTGGGTTCGGGTTGAGCAGGCTGCCTGAAGGGCGGGTCCAGATGGTGGTCTTGAAACCGTCTTTAAGGCCGGCGGTGGCCAGCAATTGTCGCGCTTTAACGATGTCATGGGAGTAGCCCGGCAGCTCCTTGGCATAGCTCCACGTGTTGGGCGGGTAAGGCCCGCCGGCGGGTTCGGCGGTGTCTTCGAAGACGGCTTTGAGGTAGCTGGTTTTATCAAAGGCAAGGTTGATGGCCTGGCGTACTTCAGGCTTGTCCAGCGGCGGGTGTTGGCTGTTGATGGCGACGAAAGCGGTCATGAACGCCGGCGTTCTCTCGACTTTCAGTGCCGGTTCCTGACTGGCAGCCTGCACATCCAGCGGTTTAGGCGAAAGGGCAATCTGGCACTCGTTACGCCGCAGCTTTTGCAGGCGCACGTTCGCGTCCGGTGTGATGGCGAACACCAGGCTATCCACCGAAGGCTTGCCGCCGAAGTAGTCGCGGTTGGCCTTGTAGCGGATCGAAGCGTCTTTCTGGAAACGTCCGAAAATGAACGGACCGCTGCCGATCGGTTGGCTGTTGAGTTTTTCCGGGGTTCCGGCCTTGAGCAACTGGTCGGCATATTCAGCCGAGTAAATCGACGCGAAGCCCATAGTCAGGGTTGCAAGGAATGTCGAGTCCGGGTGATCGAGGGTGAATCGCACGGTCAGCGGGTCGAGCGCGTCGATTTTTTTGATCAGGGTCGGCAATTGCATCGATTGCGCATGCGGGAAGCCGCTCTGAGCGATTTGATGCCATGGGTTGGCAGGGTCAAGCATCCGGTCGAAGCTGAACTTCACATCCTCTGCGGTCAGGTCGCGGCTCGGGTTGAAGTAATCGGTGTGATGGAATTTCACCTGCGGATGCAGTTTGAAGATATACGTCAGGCCATCGATGGAAACTTCCCAGCTGTCAGCGAGGCTGGGTACCACTTTGCCGCTGGCGGCATCGAAGTCCACCAGGCGATTCATCAGCACGTCGGCGGAGGCATTGGTGGTGCTCAGCGAGTTATATTGCACCACGTCGAAACCTTCCGGGCTGGCCTCGGTGCAGACGCTCAGGGCGGCGGCATGGGCCAGCGGGCTCAGAAGGGGGGCGAGCAGTAGCGGTAGGGCAGCGAGGCGCATATTCGGTTTCCTTTGCAAATCGAAGGCCCATCTGCGAGTGCAGTCTGGAAAAGGCTTACCCTAGTGGCCTCTTTTGAAAATAACTATCCAATTTTTCAGATTGTCGTTTTTCGGGTTTGCCGTTTATTAAGCGGTAAATTGCCAGATAACCGGTTTCTTTGACGAAAGCAGAGGCTTTTTTTCGGGAAAATATGGCCTTTACCAGCCCTTGATTAGGGTAATTCAGGGCTAATCTTTGTGCTGGAATCGCGTGTAGCGGCCACAAAGCTCAACCTCAGCGACGAGCGGTAACTACCTTCGTCAGCCTTTGGTTTGGGCGTCTTGAGCAAGAAAAACGGCACTTTACGAAAGGTAGATCACATCGCTTGTTGTTGCTATCGGGTCTTTCTGGTATAAAGCAGCGCTCTTTTCTAGGGGCCCGGTTCCTTCGCTTGTAGGTGTAGCCGGTAAGACCCTTAAAGAAACGCGGCGCCTGGCGCCAAATGACTAAGAGATTAAGCGGCCAACCCATGCCGGGTTGGGCATGTGGTTTTAGAGGGCTGAGGCATGTCGAGAGTATGTCAAGTTACCGGTAAGGGTCCGGTGACTGGGAATAACATTTCCCACGCAAACAACAAAACCCGTCGTCGTTTCCTGCCGAACCTGCAGCATCACCGCTTCTGGGTCGAGTCCGAGAAGCGTTTTGTGCGTCTGCGCGTATCTGCCAAAGGCATGCGTATCATCGACAAGCGTGGCATTGATGTCGTGCTGGTCGAAATTCGCCGCAATGGCGCTAAGGTCTAAGGGAGAGAATCATGCGTGAATTGATCCGTTTGGTGTCGAGCGCTAACACTGGCCACTTCTACACCACTGATAAGAACAAGCGCACCACTCCGGACAAAATCGAAATCAAAAAATTCGATCCGGTTGTTCGCAAGCACGTGATCTACAAAGAAGCCAAAATCAAGTAATTGGTTTTGCTTCTGACGAAAAAACCCGCCTTCTGGCGGGTTTTTTTGTGCCTGGGATTCAGGCCTTCTGTTCAAACACCACATAGATCTTGCGGCAGGGCTCCAGCACTTCCCAAGTGCCTCTGAAGCCTGCGGGGATGACAAAACGATCGCCCACGCGGAGCGTCTTGGCGTTGCCTTCTCTGTCTCGTAGTACGGAAACGCCCTGCACGATTTCACAGTATTCGTGTTCGGTGTAGTTCACCAGCCACTGACCCACGGCGCCTTCCCACACGCCCGCACTCATTTGGCCGCAAGGGCTGTTGTAATGGTTGTAGATAGTTTGCTCGGGGTCGCCTTTGAGGATTTTTTCCTGGATTGGGCGAAAGCGCTCCGCTTGGGTGCTGGCCTGGTTGAAGTCGACGATGTCCTGGATGCTCATTGTTTTTATTCCCGGTGATTTCGGCGCGAGTGGCTGGAAAGCCCAAAGTCTATGTTTATTAAAATGAACATCGCAAGG
>JAPLSD010000838.1 GCA_026398835.1 Pseudomonas sp. | reverse complement strand
CGCGACCACACGGTTTTCAACGATATTCCACGGCGCGTGGTTGTTGGCTTTTGTGATGCTGCTGTCCAGTGTGCTGCAAAGCATTCCGGTGGCGAGCCTGGCCGGGGTGTTGGTTTACACCGGTGTAAAACTGGTCGACCTAAAGGCCTTTCGCGGGCTGGGGCGCTATGGCCGGATGCCGATGCTGACCTATGCGGCGACAGCTCTGGCAATCATTTTCACCGACTTGCTGACTGGAGTGCTGCTTGGTTTCGGTCTGACCTTGGCGAAACTGGCCTGGAAGGCATCGCGGCTGAAAATCAGCCTGATCGATCTGCCCCGTGAAGGCGAAATGGAGTTGCGGCTGATAGGCGCGGCGACTTTTCTCAAGGTGCCTGCATTGACCCAAGTGCTGGCGAGCATTCCGGCGGGTACCACGGTGCATGTGCCGTTGAATAACCTGAGCTACATCGACCATTCCTGCCTTGAGTTACTGGAGGAATGGGGCCGGGCCAACGCGGCCAAAGGCTCGAAGCTGGTGATCGAGGCGCGCGGATTGAAGCGCAGACTGGAAGGGCGATTGCGCACAACGGCCCGCATGGGCTCGGCTGGGATTTGATCTAGATCTTGAGCCGGGCGCCAATTGTGGTGAGGGGCAAGCGGAACGCCGCCCGGCCCCTGGCCACAGGTTTTTTGCTCGGCTTCCAATGCCTGATGTCAGGCAGCTGGCGTATCCAGCTCCAGCCCTACGCCCAGCTGGCGGGACAGGCACGGCCAGCGTTTCCACGCGGCTCCGGTGTCCGGGCTGTTGAGTTTTTCGCGATAAGCCTCGACGGACTCCAGCGCAAAGCTCTTTTCATTGAGCATTTCGTCTACAGCGTGGTGCACGGCCTCATCCAGCTGGTTGGCGAAGTCTTCGCCGATCAATTGGTGTGCAATCAAGTTGGCGACGGTCATGTCCAGCGGGATCAATGGCTGAGCGAAATGCTTGATGTAGAGATCGTTGACCTCTTCGACCAGACGATGGGCCAGGTAGGCTTCGTCCAGCAGACTATCGAGCCCTTCATGACCTTCCATGATCGCTGGCGGCTGTATGAAGAACTGCTCGGCGATTTTCAGAACAGGTTTGATCTGATCTTCGATGCCCGCTTCACGCGCCACTTCGTTGGCCGCGTCGAGCAGGTCCGGGACTTGCTCTATATAAGCTGTGACAAAACGCGTCAAAACGCCCTTGGCATCGGCATCCGGCAATTGGATGGCCGGGTGCAGGTGCGGCAATTGAGTTTCCAGCTGACGCGTCAAATGGCCGGTTTTGGCCTCATGTTGATGGGCACGTTGGATCTGCTCGCGCAATGCGGCGGTGTTCATGAAAACTCCAGGAAACAAGGCAATGAAATAGGGAAGACATAAGTTAGCTGGCTTAAAAAAACTGCTAAGACGCATTTGTCATAATTATTTCATGGTTATGCGTGTACGTTATATCCATTTGCCACCATTCGTCCGGTATCCCCTTCCAATCGTGGCCTCTGGCGTCAAGCCACCCTGTCTCAGCTGATTGACGCCATCGCGTTGCGAGGTCGCAGTCGCTGTCTATACTCGGGTCTGTATGAAGTTAGCTGGGGACGTCCGACTGCATGTGCAGCCAAGGCGTGGCGGTTTAAGTTCGTAGTCTAAGCAGCCGCTCCCTTGGCCGCAGGTGAAAGCCGGCGGGATAAAAAGAACGATAAGGGGAACCCGCAATGATGCGACATCCACAAGTCTGGATGGGCCTAGTGTTGTGGTCGATATTCAGTCAGGCGCAAGCCGCCTGGACCGTGAATATGGCGCCAGGGGTCACTGAGGTGAGTCACGCGGTATTCGACCTGCACATGACCATTTTCTGGATCTGTGTGGTGATTGGCATCATTGTCTTCGGTGTCATGTTCTGGTCGATGATCGCCCACCGCCGTTCCACCGGCCAGGTAGCTGCCAAGTTTCATGAAAGTACGACGGTCGAATTTATGTGGACTGTGGTTCCGTTCGCGATTCTGGTGGCGATGGCCGTTCCCGCGACAATCACCATGATCAAAATGTACGACACCAGTGAGTCGGATGTGGACATCCAGATCACCGGCTATCAGTGGAAATGGCATTACAAATACCTCGGGCAGGACGTTGAGTTCTTCAGCAACCTGGCCACCCCCACCGAGCAGATTCATAACCAGGCCCCCAAAGGCGAACACTATCTGCTGGAAGTCGA
Source organism: Pseudomonas sp. (assembly GCA_026398835.1). GTDB lineage: Bacteria > Pseudomonadota > Gammaproteobacteria > Pseudomonadales > Pseudomonadaceae > Aquipseudomonas. Next base: position 6,070 of record JAPLSD010000838.1, on the reverse strand, counting down.
TCAGCCGCTGGTACTGCCAGTTGGCGTCAAGGTGCGCTTTCTGGTGACCGCTGCCGACGTCATTCACTCTTGGTGGGTGCCGGCGTTCGCGGTGAAGCGTGACGCGATTCCGGGGTTCGTCAACGAAGCCTGGACCCGGGTCGACAAGCCCGGTATCTACCGTGGCCAGTGTTCGGAATTGTGCGGCAAGGATCACGGCTTCATGCCGATTGTGGTCGAGGTCAAGAGCAAGGCTGATTACGACACCTGGCTGGCCGACCGCAAGGCCGAGAGCTCCAAGCTTAAAGAACTGACCAGTAAAGAGTGGACGCTCGACGAACTGGTGGCTCGCGGCGACAAGGTCTATCACACCACCTGCGTCGCCTGTCACCAGGCTGAAGGTCAGGGCCTGCCGCCAATGTTCCCGGCGCTCAAGGGTTCGCCAATTGCCACCGGACCCAAAGAAGATCACCTGCATCGCGTCTACTTTGGCAAGCCCGGTACGGCCATGGCGGCGTTCGGTAAACAGCTTTCTGAAGTCGATATCGCCGCTGTTGTGACCTACGAGCGCAATGCCTGGGGCAACAAGAAAGGCGACATGGTCACGCCTAAGGATGTTCTGGCTCTTAAACAGGCGCAAAGCCAATGACCCGGTCTATTGCGTGTTCCAGAACCGCTCGGGGCTTGTTGCCCCGGATCGCCCAGTCCATTCGTTTGCAGGAGACAGGACATGAATGTTGTGACCGATGATCACGCTCATGCAGGCGTTGACCTCGCCCACGGCCCTGCCAAGGGTTTGATGCGCTGGGTGCTGACCACCAACCATAAAGACATCGGAACCCTGTACCTGTGGTTCAGTTTTTCCATGTTCTTGCTTGGCGGCTCGTTCGCCATGGTGATCCGCGCCGAGTTGTTCCAGCCGGGGCTGCAAATCGTCGAGCCGGAGTTCTTCAACCAGATGACCACCATGCACGGTCTGGTCATGGTCTTCGGTGCGGTGATGCCGGCGTTCGTCGGCCTCGCCAACTGGATGATCCCGTTGATGATCGGCGCACCGGACATGGCCCTGCCTCGGATGAACAACTTCAGCTTCTGGCTGTTGCCAGCGGCGTTCATCCTGCTGGTGTCGACCCTGTTCACACCCGGCGGCGGACCGAACTTCGGCTGGACTTTCTACGCGCCATTGTCGACCACCTATGCGCCGGAAAGCGTGACCTTTTTCATCTTCGCCATTCACCTGATGGGCATCAGCTCGATCATGGGCGCGATCAACGTGATCGCTACCATCCTCAACCTGCGCGCCCCCGGCATGACGCTGATGAAAATGCCGCTGTTCGTCTGGACCTGGCTGATTACCGCGTTCCTGTTGATCGCGGTGATGCCGGTGCTGGCTGGTTGCGTGACCATGATGCTGATGGACATCCACTTTGGCACCAGCTTCTTCAGTGCCGCCGGTGGTGGTGATCCGGTGCTGTTCCAGCACGTCTTCTGGTTCTTCGGTCACCCCGAGGTGTACATCATGATTCTCCCGGCGTTCGGCGCCGTCAGCTCGATCATCCCGACTTTCGCCCGCAAACCGCTGTTTGGCTACACCTCGATGGTCTACGCCACGGCGAGCATTGCCTTTCTGTCGTTCATCGTCTGGGCGCACCACATGTTCGTGGTGGGCATTCCGTTGGTGGGCGAGCTGTTCTTCATGTACGCCACGCTGCTGATCGCGGTGCCGACCGGGGTCAAGGTGTTCAACTGGGTCACTACCATGTGGCGGGGCTCGCTGACCTTCGAGACACCGATGCTGTTTGCCGTGGCGTTCGTGATTCTGTTTTCCATTGGTGGTTTCTCAGGGCTGATGCTGGCCATTGCACCGGCGGACTTCCAGTACCAGGACACCTACTTCGTGGTCGCGCACTTCCACTACGTATTGGTGCCCGGTGCGATCTTCGGGATCTTCGCTTCCGCGTACTACTGGATGCCGAAATGGACCGGTCACATGTACGACGAAACCTTGGGCAAGCTGCATTTCTGGCTGTCGTTCATCGGCATGAACATGGCTTTCTTCCCAATGCACTTCGTGGGGCTTGCGGGGATGCCGCGGCGGGTTCCGGATTACAACCTGCAATTCGCCGACTTCAACATGGTGTCCTCGATCGGGGCTTTTACCTTCGGTGCGACGCAGATCTTCTTCCTGTTCATCGTGATCAAGACCATTCGCGGCGGTCCACCAGCTCCGGCCAAGCCTTGGGACGGCGCGCAAGGTCTGGAGTGGAGCATCCCGTCGCCGGCGCCGTATCACACCTTCACCACACCGCCGGAAGTGAAATGAACGTTCCAGCCTGTGAGGTTCGCGCCCATGCTTGACTCAATCTCCCTGAAAAAGCTGGTGACGCGGCTGTTGTTGGTGGTGGTGGCGATGTTTGTCTTCGGGTTTGCCCTGGTGCCGATCTACGACGTGATGTGCAAGGCGTTCGGCATCAACGGCAAAACCGCCGGGCAATACGAAGGTGAGCAGGTGGTCGACACCTCGCGGCAGATCCGCGTGCAGTTTCTGTCGACCAATGCCGTGGACATGGTCTGGGGCTTCTATCCCAAGGCCGATGAAATGGTGATCAATCCCGGGGCGGTGAACGAAATGCTGTTTGTCGCCTATAACCCGACCGACCACCCTATGAGTGCCCAGGCGATTCCGAGTATTGCTCCAGGCGAGGTGGCGGTGTACTTCCACAAGACCGAATGTTTCTGCTTTACCCAGCAAGTGCTGCAGCCCGGTCAACGGATCGAGATGCCGGTACGTTTCATCGTTGACCGTGACATGCCCAAGGATGTGAAGCACCTGACGCTGGCTTACACACTGTTCGATATCACCGCGCGTCATCCACCGGTCGCTACCAATACCGGCGGATAAACGTTCAAGCGTGCCCGATAAGGAGAACAATAAATGGCGACTCATGAGCATTACTACGTTCCCGCCCAGAGCAAATGGCCGATCATTGCCACGTTTGGCATGTTGATCACCGTGTTTGGTCTGGGTACCTGGTTCAACGACCTGAAGGCTGCCCGCCCGGAATCCCATGGCCCGCTGATCTTCTTCGTTGGCGGTTTGCTGTTGGCCTACATGCTGTTTGGCTGGTTCGGCACGGTGATCAAGGAAAGTCGCGCCGGGCTGTACAGCCCGCAGATGGATCGCTCGTTTCGCTGGGGCATGAGCTGGTTCATCTTTTCCGAGGTGATGTTCTTCATCGCCTTCTTCGGCGCCCTTTTTTACGTGCGTAACTTCTCCGGTCCATGGCTGGGTGGTGAGGGCAGTAAAGGCGTGGCGCACATGCTGTGGCCGAACTTCCAGTTTACCTGGCCTTTGCTGCATACCCCTGATCCGAAACTCTTCCCGCCACCCAAAGAGATCATCAGTCCCTGGGGCTTACCGCTGCTCAACACCGTCTTGTTGGTCAGCTCCAGCGTTACCGTGACCATCGCCCACCATGCCTTGAAGAAAGGCCATCGCGGCGCCCTGAAAATCTGGCTGGCGGTGACCGTGCTGCTGGGCTGTGGGTTCCTCAGTTTTCAAGCCAAGGAGTACATCCACGCCTATCACGAGCTGGGGCTGACGCTGGGATCGGGTGTCTACGGCGCGACCTTCTTCATGCTCACCGGTTTCCACGGTGCTCACGTGACCATCGGCACCATCATCTTGTTTGTGATGCTGATGCGGGTCATGCGTGGACATTTCAGTGCCGAGCATCAGTTCGGCTTCGAAGCGGCCAGTTGGTATTGGCACTTCGTCGACGTGGTGTGGATCGGTTTGTTTGTCTTCGTTTACATACTCTGAGGGCTGCTACGCAAACGCTACCAGGGAGCGCTGGAGACTAATTGGCCGCTGAAGAAACCCCAGGCAATCAAGCCGACGGTGATGGCGGCCAGGTGCTTTCGTCCTTGACCAAAAAGAACAGGCCGCTGAACAGGCTGATGACCGTGGCTATCAGCATCAGGACGATTGCTGCTTTAAGCATGGTGATACTCCGGGGGGAACGCGATGCGAGTCAGTATAGCTAGTCGAATTCCTGCTTCTGCGGCGATGCCATGAAGTACTTTCGCCCGGGCGTTGCACCGACTCTTGTGGTCCTGGTGTTGCTGCCGCTGCTGGTTTTTCTCGGTTTCTGGCAACTGGGCCGGGGCGAACAGAAACGCCTGCTGCTTGAGAGTTACGCCGAGCGCCGGGCGGCAGAACCGGTTCCCCTCACACAGCTGCAGAATGCGCAAGACCCTGCGTTCCGGCGAGTGCGTTTGCACGGGCAGTTCGATGTCGAGCACAGTTTCCTGCTGGATAACCGCACCCGCGACGGCAAGGTCGGTGTCGAGCTGCTGCAACCCTTTCTCGACCAGGCCAGCGGCCTTTGGTTGTTGCTCAATCGCGGCTGGCTGCCGTGGCCGGATCGGCGTACGCCACCGGTGTTCACTACCCCCTCACAAGCGCTTAACCTTGATGCCTGGGTCTACGTCGCCCCGGGTGCCACCTTTCAGTTGCATGCGGACCCCACGGGCGCGAACTGGCCGCGGCTGGTGACGGCAGTGGCCCCGGCCAGTCTCTGGACAGAGTTGGGGCGTAGCGGTTTTGTCTACGAATTACGCGAAGAAAGCGGTCCGGCTTCCTACCAGGCCGATTGGTCAGTGGTCGCCATGGGGCCGGAAAAACACCTCGGTTATGCCGTGCAGTGGTTCGCCATGGCGGTGGCACTGTTCGGCCTTTATCTCTATCTCGGCTGGCACAACGCAAGGGAGAAACACCATGGGAGCGGCCATGAATCCACCCAACATGTCTGAGGTGCAGGCGCCAAAGAGCCGCCGACGCGGACGTTTGCAGCTGATCCTTATTCTTCTCGGGGTGATCGGTCCGATGATCCTCGCCACCGGCATGTACAAGTTGCAGTTCTGGGTGCCAGAAAGTCGCAGTTATCACGGCGAATTGATCGGTAACGGACAGAGCCGCGCCGATCTTGGCGTGGTGGCCGAAGAAGACCGTTGGCAGATGCTGGTCAGCGCACCGCAGAAGTGTTCGGTGGACTGTCAGCAGCTGGTGTATTTAGCGCGGCAAATCCAGATCGGCCTGGGCCGTGACGCTTCCCGCGCCAGTCACGCGCTGGCCACTGCCCAGCCGCTGAACGCCGACTATGACGCCATGCTGCAACGCGAGTATCCGCAACTGCAGCGCTATTCCCTGGACGTGTCTACATTTAATAAAGGTCCTGGGGGCAAAGCGACACAAGGCAATGGCGCGGCCCAGCTGTGGATCATCGATCCTCACGGCAACCTGGTGCTGCGCTATGACGCCCGGGTCAAAGGGAAAGATCTGCTCAACGACCTGCGCCAACTGCTGAAACTGTCGAACATCGGATAAGGGCATCGTCATGGCCAAACCTGGATTTCGCCTCGCGCTGTTTGCCACCCTGCTGGCACTGATTGTGGTGTTGCTCGGTGCCTATACTCGGCTGACCCACGCCGGGCTTGGTTGCCCAGACTGGCCAGGCTGCTACGGCTTTATCAGTGTGCCGAAAAGCGAAGCCCAGCTGGCCCATGCCGAACAGCATTTTCCCGACGCGCCGGTGGTGGCCCATAAGGGCTGGAACGAGATGGTCCATCGGTATTTTGCCGGGACTCTGGGGGTGTTGATTGTGTTGCTGGCCGCCCGTGCCTGGACCCATCGTCATCATCCCGGGCATCCGCTGAAATTGCCGCTGTTTTTACTGGCGGTGGTGTTCGCTCAAGCGGCGTTCGGCATGTGGACGGTCACCCTCAAGCTCTGGCCGCAGGTGGTCACGGCGCATTTGCTCGGCGGCTTTGCGACCTTGAGCCTGTTGTTTCTGCTGACATTGCGATTGTCTGGCGTGTTGCCGGCGCTGACGGTACCGCGACGTTTGCAGTACTGGGCGACTGCCGGGTTACTACTGGTGATCGGGCAAATCGCCCTCGGGGGCTGGGTCAGTTCCAATTATGCGGCGGTGGCCTGTATCGACTTTCCTACCTGTCATGGGCAGTGGTTGCCGGCCGCCGACTTCGCCAATGGCTTTCACCTGACCCAGCACATCGGCCCGAATTATCT
>JAPLSD010000028.1 GCA_026398835.1 Pseudomonas sp. | reverse complement strand
ATAAGGACCTCTCATGAGCAAGACTCGTATTGCCTTTATCGGTGCCGGCAACATGGCCGCCAGTCTGATCGGCGGCCTGCGCGCCAAGGGACTGGAAGCGGCGCAGATCTGCGCCAGTGACCCGGGTGCCGAAACCCGGGCCAAGGTCCATGCCGAACACGGCATCGAACTGTTCGCCGACAACGCCCAAGCCATTGAAGGCGCCGACGTCGTCGTACTGGCGGTCAAACCCCAGGCGATGAAGGCCGTTTGCCAAGCCCTGCGTCCAAGCCTGAAATCGAACCAACTGGTGGTGTCCATCGCCGCCGGCATCACCTGCGCCAGCATGAACAACTGGCTCGGCGCTCAGCCGATCGTGCGTTGCATGCCCAACACCCCGGCGCTGCTACGTCAGGGCGTGAGCGGTTTGTACGCCACGGCCGAAGTTACCGCCGAGCAGCGTCAGCAAGCCGAAGCCCTACTCTCGGCGGTCGGCATCGCCCTGTGGCTGGATCAGGAACAGCAACTGGATGCCGTCACCGCCGTCTCCGGCAGTGGCCCGGCGTACTTCTTCCTGCTGATCGAAGCCATGACCGCCGCCGGCGAGAAGCTCGGCCTGCCACGGGAGACCGCCGCACAACTGACCCTGCAAACCGCCCTGGGCGCAGCGCACATGGCCGTCGCCAGCGATGTCGACGCCGCTGAGCTGCGTCGCCGCGTGACCTCGCCTGCGGGCACGACCGAAGCGGCCATCAAGTCGTTCCAGGCTGGTGGTTTCGAAGCCCTGGTAGAAAAAGCACTTGGCGCCGCTGCGCATCGCTCGGCCGAGATGGCCGAACAACTGGGTCAATAAGGAGCTATTCATGATTGGATTGAACACTGCAGCGGTTTACGTGCTGCAAACCCTCGGCAGTTTGTATCTGCTGATCGTGCTGTTGCGCTTTGTGCTGCAACTGGTTCGGGCGAATTTCTACAACCCGCTCTGCCAGTTCGCGGTGAAAGCGACCCAACCTCTGCTCAAGCCGCTGCGCCGGATCATTCCGAGCATGTTCGGCCTGGACATGTCTTCGCTGGTACTGGCGATCCTCGTACAACTGGCCTTGATGGCCCTGACCCTGCTGCTGACCTACGGCACCACCGGCAATCCGCTGCAACTGCTGGTCTGGTCGCTGATCGGCGTGACCGCGCTGTTCCTGAAGATTTTCTTCTTCGCTCTGATCATCAGCGTGATCCTCTCTTGGGTCGCTCCGGGCAGCCATAACCCTGGCGCCGAACTGGTCAATCAAATCTGCGAACCGGCTCTGGCACCCTTCCGCAAGATCCTGCCAAACCTCGGCGGTCTGGATATTTCGCCAATCCTGGCGTTCATGGTGCTCAAGCTGCTGGACATGCTGGTGATCAACAACCTCGCCGCTATCACCATGATGCCGGAAATCCTGCGCCTGCTGATCTAAGGTGACGACCTGATCCTGGAGTGTCACCTGCAACCTGCGGCCCGCAGCGACGAGTTCGCGGGGCTGCATGGTGAGCGACTGAAGATCCGCCTCACCGCGCCGCCAGTGGAGGGCAAGGCCAACGCCTACCTGATGGCGTTTTTGGCCAAGGCGTTTGGGGTTTCCAAGAGCCAAGTGAGTTTGATCAGCGGTGAACTGAATCGGCAAAAACGGGTTCGGGTGAACTCGCCGAAGAAGCTGCCGGATTTGCCGGGACTGGTGCGTTAAGGCAGACAGACCGCGTCAAGATCGTTCCCACGCTCCAGCGTGGGAATGCCGCCATGGACGCTCTGCGTCCGCTTTGGAGGTGACGCGGAGCGTCACGGGATGCATTCCCACGCAGAGCGTGGGAACGATCATTGATTTCCTTGGTTGCTGGTCTGAGCAGCGGTCTTTAGACTTACGCCTCATTTAAGCGAGAGCAGGGTCGATGTCCACTGTCTTTCCCCACGATTCTGTTGGTCTGGTGACGCCGCAAATGGCGC
>JAPLSD010000378.1 GCA_026398835.1 Pseudomonas sp. | reverse complement strand
TCAGGTCATCGCCGGTATCCGGATGCACAAACACCACCAGGCCTTTGCGATTGAGCGCCAGCCATGGCAATACGTCGCCGAGGTACTCGGGGGCGAAGGCCAATTGGCAGCTCCAGTCCGGGTGCGGTCCCACAGGCCGTTCATGCACACGCCCCATCTTCAGCGGGAACAACTGCGCCGCCTGCTCACACAAGGCTCGCGCCTGGTCGATCGTGCTGGCGTCGAAATAAACATGGGCGTGATAGCCCTTGATCCGTTGCATCTGGAACCCTCGCGACAATGTCGAACCCTTCCGGCCACCCACAGGTCAAAACTTATATGGGTAGGGAAGAAGGAAACTCAGCCATGAAAAACGCCGAAACCCCGGTGGTCAAACTGGTGCTCTATGGTGCCATGAGTAGCCTCGGCAGTGCGCTGATGGCTGAGATGCTGCGGCGTCAACATGAGGTCATCGCCATTCTCGATGACCTGACGGCGCTGGCGCCGCGTCCGGGTTTGCGCACCAAAACCGGTAACCTGTTCGATGCCCAGCGGGTCAAGCAGAGCGTCGCCGGCTGTTCAGCGGTGATCTGCCTACTGAATGCGCCGGGGCTGCCGATGAGCCACGAACACGTCGAAAAAACCGTCGTTCCCGGACCTGTCGAGCAAGTCCGTGCTGTCGACGCGTTGATCGACGGGATGCAGGCGATGGGCATCCAACGGCTGTTCCTGGTGGGCGATTTCGCAGTGCTGGATGACCCGGAAGAGGAGGACAACCTACAACGACACGCCGCCGAAGAAATCCTCGACGCCCTAAAAACCAGCACCTTGCGCTGGACGCTGGTGAACGCACCGCGAGGTATGGCGGGGCTGACCATCGAGCATTTCAGCCAAGTCAGCAGCAACCTTGAGCCGGGGCTGGCGCCAGTGCTTGAGCGACTCAATCGCGTGGCGGTTGGTATTGCCGATGAGCTGCACCTGAACCTGCACATCCACGAGCACGTAAACTTCGTGGCGACGACCCCCTAGACCGCAATAGACGGCAGGGCGACACCGATCAGCGAATCTGCGCTGCTGGCCTGTTCGGCCATCAACCAATCGACGAACTGCTGGATCAGCGGCCCGCGGCGTTTGCGCTGCGGCAAGACCACGTAGTAGCCAAAGCTTGAGATCGCCGTCTCGGCGATCGGTCGACAGAGCCATCCCTGCTCCAACAAGTTATCCACAAGGTGCCGCCAGCCGATGGCCACGCCTTGGCCGGCAATTGCGGCTTGTATCAACAGCGTGTAGTTGTCGAAGCGCAATGGCCCTGGGGCCGGCGCCGAAGCAATGCCCAACGCGCGAAACACACCGCTCCAATCAAACCAGTGGCTGCTGTTTTCACCGCGCAAATGCAGCAGTGGAAACTCCAATAGCGAATGAGCCGGTAAGGGCGTCGGACGATCCTTCAACAGCTGCGGGCTGCACACCGGGAACACTTCTTCACTGAACAACCAATGGCTTTCACCCTGATTGAAACGACCATTGCCAAACAAAATGGCGACATCGATATCCGTGCGCAGCATGGTGTGACTGCGTTCGCTGGTGACCAGGCTGACGTCGACCTGCGGGTTGGCTTCATGGAAGCGCTGCAGCCTTGGCATCAGCCAGTAAGCAGCGAAGGCGAAGTCGGTCGCGACCTGCAACACCTCATGCTGATGCTGGGCGCTGATCGCGCTCAAACCGGCGTCAATGCTCTGCAATCCCGCCTGCACCTGTTCGAACAGCATCGTCCCGGCCTCGGTCAATTCGATACCGCGATAGATGCGGTCGAACAAGCGCGTGCCCAGTTGCTCCTCGAGCCGTTTGATCTGCTGGCTGACAGCCGGTTGGGTCGTGCTGAGTT